>JANMRJ010000842.1:0-7058 GCA_031370985.1 Acidimicrobiales bacterium | reverse complement strand
ATTCACGCCTGCACCGACGAGGTTCGTCGGGGGCGCCGTCATCGCTTCGAAGTCGACATCAGCGAGATCACGACCGGTCCCGTCGTCGCGGACGAGACATCCGTGATTGCCGACCGCGACCAGATCGAGCGGGGATTCCGTCGCCTCGGTCCGGAAGAGCGGGCGGTGATCGTTCTCCACCACTACCTCGGCCTGCCCTTGCCGGAGGTCGCGTCCACGCTCCAGCTCCCCCTGGGAACCGTCAAGTCTCGCCTGTATCGCGGCCTCGGCCAGATGCGGGCGGTGCTCGACGCGGACGCGCGACTCGGGTCAGACGTTCACCAAGGGCATCCGGCATGAACCTCAACGACGCGTTCAATCGCGCCCTGGCCGACTGGCTTCGGGCCGATTCCGAGCACCGTGTTCCGGATCATCTCGAGGCGGTCCTTCTCGAGACCTCCGTGCAGCCGCAGCGGCCCGCCTGGATGAGCCTCGAACGGTGGCTGCCCATGGCGCTCAGCTCGCGGCGGGCTTGGTTCGTTCGACCGGCCCCCCTGCCCAGACTCTTCCTGCTGGGCCTCTTGGCTGTCCTGGTCGCCGCGCTCCTGGCGCTCGCCGTCGGATCGCGCCGATCCCTTCCGTTTCCGTACGGCCTCGCTCGCAACGGCGCGATCGTTACGAGCGTCGACGGCGACATCTATTCTCTCGATCCCTCAACGGGCAAGACCTCACCACTGATCGTCAACGATGCGCTCGACTTCGGGCCCATGTTCTCCCGGGATGGCACGAAGCTCCTGTTCCTGAGGGCTCCCAATGTCGTTCCCAGCCCGGGACTACTGATCGTCGTCGCCAACAGCGACGGCAGTGCGCCGCGCGAGATCACGAAGCCGGTCCAGGGACTCGACCAGGTCGACTGGTCACCCGACGGAACCCGGATCGTATTCCTCTCGCGGGTGCTCGGCAGGGGCCTCATCAACATCGTGAACGACGATGGAACGGGACTCAGGACGCTCGATGTCGGCCGGCCCGCCAACCAGGTCCAATGGTTGCCGCCACTGGGCGACGAGATCCTGTTCCGCGGCGAGCATCTACTCGACGGTGATCCACCGCCAGGCGTCTTCGCCGTCCGGCCCGACGCGCCGGGCACCGACGGATCGCGAGTCCGCAAGCTCTCGGTCCGACCCGCGCTCGACAAGAACGACTTCAACGATCTGAGCCCATCTCCCGATGGGACGCTCATTGCCTACAGGGCCATCACGCCCGAAGGCCGCTTTCGGTTGACCCTGCTCGATGTCCGAACGGGCGCAGATCGCGTCCTCCCTGAGGCGCAAGACGCCGTCGGTTCCGGAGGCGGCGTGTTCTCGCCTGACGGCAAACAGATCCTGTACCTGCGGTGGTACGCAGACTCCACGACGGAACTGGTGCTTGCGCCTGTCGACGGCAGTCCGCGCGTCATCGCTCTCGGCGCACGCGCGCCCCTCGGACCGGACGGCCCGACGATCAACAACTACGGCTTCACCCCCGACGGAACGGCCGTCATTGCCAATGACGACAACGACAAGGTCGAGCGGCGTCTGCCCGTCGACGGATCGCCGGGTTCCGTCCTGATCCACGGCAGTCTGGCGTTCACCGCCTATCAGCGCCTGGCCCCCTGACGTGCCAACCACAGGTCCGACCGTGATGGCCTTGACGTCGAGTGCCGATCGTACGGAGCCCTCCATGCCGACTCACCCGTCGCGCTGGCGGGTCGTCCTTACGCTCCTCATCAGTCTGCTGGCGCCGATGAATTTCGCTGACGGTCGATCCGAGCGTGTGTGGTCGAGCGGCACCGTCACGCCAACCCAGCATCGAACGGTTGCGGCGGAGCCCGGTCGGCGCGCCAATCGCCAGTCGATCGAAGCTGATTCTGGCTCCCATCTCACAGCCTCAACCGAAGGTGCGGCGCATCTATTCCCGACACCGACGAGCCCCGGGCGGGCGTGCTCGCTGCGGGTGTCGACAGTCCACGTCCCGGTCCTGATGTACCACCGGATCGCACCCCCGTCCGAGCGTGGTCACGACCTGCCGGAGCTGGTCCTCGACCCGCAACGGTTCGACGCACAGCTCGCGGCGCTGTGGACACACGGCTGGCAAACGATCACGTCGAGCGAGCTCGCCGCGGCCATCGATGCTCGGGTCCCGGTTCCGGCAAAAACATTCGTCATCACGCTCGATGACGGTCATGCCGACGGATATACGCATGCCCTTCCGATCCTTGCCAAGTACGGCTTCGTTGCCACCTTTTTTGTCATCACAGGCCGAATCGACCGCCAAGGCCGGTTGACGTGGGCCGACCTCGGCGAGATGCAGGCGGCCGGCATGGAGATCGGCAACCACACGGTCGGCCACGTTAGCGAGGCGGGGTACTCCAGGGCCCAGACCGATGCACAGGTCGTCGGCGCCCAGGCGGCAATCTCAACCCACCTCGGCGTACTGCCAAGCTCGTTCGCGTATCCCTATGGGCGCATGCCACCCAACCTGGTTGCCTCGGTGAAAGCCGCAGGCATCAAGGTCGCGTACACGACCGTCAGGGGTGCCACCGAATCAGCCGGCACGGCGTATCTCCTGCCGCGCGTCCGAGTCTCAGCGACGACCAGCGCGTCCGGAGTGCTGTGGCTTGTGCGGCACTCCGGACCGGGACCAGCTGCGGACGGCACGGCGGACACCCCTGGGCGATGCCACCCCTCGACCGAATGTGCGTCGATTGTCGCTTGCCCATCGATCCATTCACTCGGTCCTCGAGAGGGCCGATCGCGAAGGAGGCCAGCATGAGCTCCGGTGCAACTCGCGCAGTCCCAGCGACAATCGCTGGCAGCGCCGTGGTTCTGTCTGCCTGTGCCGATCGTGGGTCGGCCGCGCCGAGCGCGAGACCGAAGCGGCACCCCGTGATGAAGCGAACGGCAGCCGCCGCGTCGATGGTGACAATCCTCCTTTCAGGCTGCGGCTCTCAGGCTCTGCAGGTCGCGACACCGAGTGCGCTCACCGGCCCGTCATCCGTGACAGCGTCCCCGCCGATAGCGACAGCCTCATTTCGTCCGACGGAATCGCCGCCTTCCGTTCCGGCGAGCGGGACGTGGAGCACGACCGGAAGCATGGTCGCTGCTCGCGCGGATTTCACGGCCACGTTGCTCCCCGACGGCAAGGTCCTCGTCGCCGGTGGCGTCGATTCCAACGATGAGCGGACGCAAAAGGCGCTGGCCTCTGCCGAGCTCTTTGACCCGGGCACCGGCAAGTGGAGCGCCACCGGCAGCATGACGACGCCGCGCTCGCGGCACACCGCCACGCTGCTCCGCAACGGCAAGGTCCTCGTTGCCGGCGGGTACTGTCCGGGGTCGACCACCAAGGGGTGCCCGTCGGTATTCGATCCCGACGGCGCGATCGCCGCCGCGGAACTCTACGACCCGCGCACCGGCACGTGGAGCACGACCGGCAGCATGACCACGACACGCTTCCTGCACTCGGCCACCTTGCTCGCGGACGGCCGGGTCCTGGTGGCCGGTGCGGAACACGGGATGCCCGATGCGATCCTGGCGTCCACCGAGCTCTACGACCCGGGGACGGGCAAATGGAGCGCGACCGGCAGCATGATCACGGCCCGTACCCAACAGTTCGCCGCGATGTTGCGCGATGGCAAGGTGCTGGTGGCGGGCGGCATCGGCCCGGTCTCGCCGACGAAACACGATCTTCTCGTCTCGGCCGAACTTTACAACGCCGAAACCGGAAAATGGACAGCGACCGGGAGTCTCAGCACCCCGCGTGCGGAAGGAGGCACAGCGGTGCTGCTCGGCGATGGCAAGGTCATCGTGGCCGGCGGTGACGGACCAGGCGATCCGATGCTGGCCTCAGCCGAGCTGTACGACCCAAGCGGTGGCGCTTGGACGGCGACGGGGAGTATGAGCGGCCCACGGGGCCAGTCCGCCTCCGTGCTCCTGGCCGACGGTCAGGTCCTCGTTGTTGGCGGCTTTGACGTGGGGAACGAAACCGGTCGCCTCCTCGCGTCGGCGGAGCGGTTCGACCCGACTGCGGGCAAGTGGAGCAACGCCGGCAGCATCGCCGTCCCACGCTTCGATCCCACCGCCACCTTGCTCACCAACGGCAATGTCCTCGTGGCGGGTGGTCTCGTCGCCGACGGCGTGATTTCGGCCGCGGAGCTCTACGACCCGGCCGCTGGATCCTGACGAAGGCGGAGGCCCTCCGCAAGCGGGGGATCGCAGCCTGATGGGCGCTTTCTGTATGTACATCCATCCCGATTGAGGCAATGTTCGCGTGAGCGCCAAAATCAACGATTCCGGAAGGCCTGCCACGAGCACGCTCGAGCCCTCATTCGATCAGCCCCGTCTCAACTGGATCGCGAATTACATCTGGGGAATCGCGGATGACGTGCTTCGCGACCTCTACCTACGTGGCAAATACCGCGACGTGATCCTCCCCATGACGGTAGTCCGTCGTCAATGTGAACCGCACTGGGCATGTGCGAACTCGTTGCCCTTCGTAGCCGCCGGCCACAAAGCCAGCGGTCCAATGGATGACCGAGGTCAGTCGGAGCGGCGTTGCCGCGAAGATACGGGTGGTTCATGGGGCGGTCTCCCTGGACATGAGGAGGCGGCCGCCGCTGCGTCTGCTGCCAGGTCAGCCCGTCGGATCGATCAACGCCCGCCGTACGGACACGAGTTGCATCGCCTGCAGGAAGACATTCGTTCGAGAAAGCCCTCGGACCCTGCGGAGGAGGTATGCGATCGCGACGAAAGTGAGCGCGAGGGCTGCGACCAAGGCCGCCGTCAGAGAACCGACAATCACACCGAGCGCGGGAAGCCCGAGGATGATCGCCAGGCCGCCAACGGCGATGAGATCGGCGGACACACCCAATATCTCTTGGGGTCGGCTCGGTAAGCGAAGCCGTCTCACTGCAGTTCCCTCGTGGGATTGCGGGGCCGGAGGTCGTTCATGGATGTCGCCGAAGAATAGGAGCAGGTCGTCGCCCGCCGTCGCCGTCGGTCCCTCCGATCGAACGTGACCGACGCGCGGAGCGACGGCGACCGGACCTCAATCGGCAGTTTTGCACGGCGGCTACGGCGTCTGCGGCGATCCCGAGGGAACGGGAGCCGAGGGCACAGGAGATGGCACAGACCCGGGGCCGATCGGTCCGCACTGCGCGAACGGCCGCCGGATCACGAGCGCCTTCGACACATCGAGGTCGGTCGATCCGATGGGCGACTCGACCACTTCGGCTACCACGGTTGTCGGCACCCGGATCACGAAACCCGGGTGGTCGCACGGTCCAAGGAACATCGCGGCATCACTCTCGCCGAGCCGAATGTATCGGCCTGCAGGGACCGCCGAGTCCTGGGTGAACGTGTAGACCGCTGCGTGCGAGGTCGATCGACCTGCCTTCGCCCGGTCTCAGTACATACGCAGTGTTGGCGACGTCAGTCATGCGGTCCCTCCTCAAGCGACTTTCGCTACTGCTCGACGTGCAGCCCCTCGCGTCAAATCCGCTCGTTTACGCCGAGTGCGGCGAGGATTCGCCCTTCCTTGCTGTTTCGCCCGACATTCGCGCCCATCTCCGGACCGCTCGGTCCGTTCAGGAGGCCTGGGTTCAGCGCTGGGTGCGAGGACGGCTGGTCGCCTTGGGGGTCCGGCCGATCGAGCTCCGCCTCGAGGTCCTCGCCGACCATCCATGCGATCTCGCGGAAGCCGGCCTCTACGATCATGGTCCGGGTCTTCTCGGGTGTCAGGAGGAAATTGAAGGACGCGTCGGACGCCCACGGAACGGGGAAGTGGATCGGCTGGTTAGGCCCGGCGAGGACGTCGAAGAACGCGAGCCGGCCGCCGACGCGGACGACCCGGGCCATCTCCCGGTAGAGGCCCGGCTTGTCGGCGATGTTCATCGATGCGTGCTGCGTCCACGCGACGTCGAAGCTGCCACCGGGAAACGGCATCGCGAGTGCGTTCCCACAGACGAACGAGACCTTGTCCGCGAGGTTCGTCCAGGCAGACATCGTCTCACCAAGGGCGCAGTACTCGGCGGTCAGGTCCAGGACCGTCACTCGGCAGCCATAGCGCTGCGCCAGCTGGCGGGCCGGACCGCCGATGCCACCTCCGACGTCGAGCACGCTGTCCGCGGCGCCGATCGCCGCGGCGCGCGCCAAGGCGAGCGTGCCGGCCAGTCGGTGCCAGTGGTAGTTGTCGACCGGTGCCGTCCGCTACCTCTCGAACCGGCCCGAGCCGCGCTCGCTCCTGGTCCTCGTCGACGGTGACGTCTTCGAGCCTGCGAACCGATCGCGACAGGCCTGCTCGAACAGCGATCTGGGCTCGAACAAGGCCGAGGCCCTGGCCCGGGTCGCACGAGAGGATGGGCTCGCCGTCCAGGCGATCCCCGAGTTCCTCGACGAGACCAATGTGCGGTCGATTGTCCGCGAGGGAGACGTTGTCCTCCTCGCGTCTGGGACGACCTCGAATACCACGAGGACGGCATCGAGCAGATGCGTCGGTACATCCACACGGAGAAGCCCAAGGAGGGCTACATCGTCGTGTTCGCCGATCGAGACCCGCTGCCGTCGCTAATCACCGACCACGAACAGGCCATCGCCGATCGGCCGGTGCTCTCTGGGCTGGAGGTTCCGATCATCGTCGTGCCTTTCGAGGTCGACTACCCGAGCAAGGCCAGGGAGGCGGCGAAGAAGAGGGCAAAGAATGGACAACGGTGACCTGTTGACCGTGCTGCGGTCGATCGACCGGCGGCTGGCGCTCCTGACGGCCAAGGAGGACCGCGACGTGCGAGCGGCGCTGATCGCCGACGTCCTCAACACCGAGCCCCGGCAGAAGATCTTCGACGCGATCGATGGCGTGCTCGGCAACCCGGAGCTGGCGACGATCGGCGGAGTGACGCCCAGGGCCACGCAGAACTTCGTGAACCAGTTGCTCGAGCTCGGCCTCGTCCTGTCCGTCGGCGCCGGTCGGGAGATGATCGTCGTCCGCGACGCGGACGGGATCCTGCGCTGGTACCTCGCGCGCCGACCGCCCGAGGGGCAAGCCTGAGT
>JANMRJ010000830.1:0-2886 GCA_031370985.1 Acidimicrobiales bacterium | reverse complement strand
CGACGCCGATCCGGATCGTCCTCGTGCTCAGCCAGCTCCTCCAGAGTGAGGAGATCATCGACGACATCGACCAGCGACATGGAGCGAGGATACCCCACCCTTTCAGAAACCGCGCTCAATCCGAAGGTCGGTTGGGGTTCGCGGTCCGCCGACCTCTGGCGCCGGACCTACGGAGACCACCTCACTGGCAGCGTGACAAGCGCTGCCTGGATGTCTTCTGGTCGACGCGCTGCAAAGCGCACGGCAACAGGCGCTCGTGGGTATACATCGACCGTCGAACTCCTCGCGCGAATCCAACAGCGCACCGGGCGGCCGTTTCCGATGCCCACCGAGCTCGACGACGCCGACGCCGACTCTATCCGGCGCGCCGACGAACTTCTCAGTGGAAACGCGGTACATGGTCGCTGGGAGAACGCAACAGTGGCGCTGGACCACGAGGGCTTGGCGTTCATCGAGTCTGCTAGCGGGACCTTCCGGGCTAACGGCCGCCGGAGCCGAATAGTCCCTGGTCAGGAGTGGTTTTCTGGCTCCCGCCGCGTATTACCTAAGCGGCTCCCGCGGGCCCTCAGGAGCGATCGCGATGGTGACCTCGTCGATGACGTGAAAGGGACGTTTGGGGTTGTAGTTGTCGGCGGTCCCCCACTCGCTCGTTGGGTCAACGGCGACGATGGAGTCGACCTCGTCGACGAACAGACAGCGCCAGCGCTTGCGTGGGTCGGCGGGGAGCGTGCCGGCGGTGGTCTCCCCGCCGGTCTGGTAGGCGAGGAGCATCGGCCTGTCGTTCTTCCATCCGAGGGCGTGGGGGCACACGAGGCGTTGCTTGGCGTGGTAGCTGAGCAGGACCGGCCGGCGTTGGCGGAGGGCCGCTTCGAGGCTGGCCCACGCCATCGCCAGGGCAACGGTGGTGGTCATGGCTTCCTCGGGGCGTAGGCATCGAGGCCGAACAGCTCGTAGAGCCGGGCCTGGGTGGCGTCCATCTCGGTGGTCATGCGGCGGGCGCGGGGCCGACCGCCGGTCGAGGGGTAGATGAGCACCGTCTCCTGGATGCCGGCCAGGGTGGCGAGCAACTCGCGCACGCTCATGGCCTGGCCGGCTTGGGCGGCCTGGCGGCGCAGGAGCCGGGCGATGCTGAGGGCGAGCACGCAGTAGAAGGCGTGGACGCGGATCTTCTGGTCGGTCCAGTGGAACATGGGGCTGAAGCCCACGACCTGTGGGTCCTTCATCTGGCGGAAGTCGGCTTCGACCTCGGACTGGGAGCGGTAGCCGGCGATCACCCGTGCGTGGCTCCAGTCGTCGTGGTCGGTGAACAGGATGCGCTTTCCGAACTGCTCGGCTTCCAGCGCGGCGCGGGCGGCGGCGTCGATGCTCCAGGTGAGCTCGAAGGTGGCGGGGCCGTCGCCGGAGAGGGTGGTGGTGATGACCCGGGACAGCCAACGGGGGGCGAGCGCCTGGGCGATCTCGGCCTCGACCGCCCCCCGCCCGCGCCGGGTCTTGCCCCTCCCCAGGCGCTCGGCCAGCTCGTTGAGGCGCCGGGTTGCCTTGGTGAGGGTCTGGGTGAACCCGGCGACCTGCTTGGCGTGCAGGGTCGGCGAGTGGACCACCACCACCCGCCGCTCGGTGCCGAGGGCGACCACCCGGTCCTCAAAGGCGCTGACGCCCGGGTAGGGATCGCCGACAGGGCGAAAGCGCGAGGCCGGCACCTGGAGCAGCCCCGGGAAGTCCGACGGGGGCAGCGAGCCGACGAAGTGCAACGATGTCGCCTCGATCACGGCCTGGTTGGCGACGGAGTCCTGCCCGGCGTCATAGACGAGGGTCAGGTCGTCGGTGCCGGCGGCCAGGGCCCCCCAGCGCGCCACCAGCTCGCCGACCATGGCCGCGAACTGGGTGACATCGGGACGGTCGCCGGCGTAGGCGTGGCTGAGCAGCGGTATGCCACCGTCGACCGAGACCACCAACCCCAGCCCAACTAGGCGCAGGTCGGTGCGCTTCTGCTTGGCGTGGCCGCGCTGGGCGATCGGCGCCCGATCGTTGGCCGAGTCGATGTAGGTGGCGAAGTTGGTCATGTCCAGCACCAGCCCCGACAGGTCGATCCCGAAGGTCTCCACCACTCCGGCGGTGAGGCGGCGTTCGATCTCGCGCAGGTGCTCGGTGCTGATGGCGTCCATGGCGTCCCAGAACCGCCGGTGGTCGAGCGCGGCGGCGGGAAGGCGCACCCAGCGATCGCCCGCTGTGGTCGCCCACCAGTCGCCGAAGCCCAGCTTCGAGCACGGGGCCACCACCCGGTTGGCGGTGGCCAGCGCGATGTAGGTCCCGACCGACGCGGCTGCGTCGCCCCGTCGGGCGCCCACCACCGCGTCCACCGTCCCGGCCACGTCGAGGCGCTCGAGCACCCCCCACACCGCGGCGAGATCCCCGAAGGCGAGGTGGCGGGTGCGCTCGGGCTCCACCGTCGCACCCGCCATCGCCGCCTCGATGTCCGCCGCTTTGCCCAGGTAGCGCTCCGACACCATCTTCGGCTTGCCGCCGACGCGGGCCATCTCCCGCAGGTAGTAGTAGGTCTGCCCGCCGAACTTCTTTCCCACGATCGATGCCATACTTTAGGTGATACACCTTCACGCCACGAAACGCGAGCACCCACCGCCTGCAAACGCGCTGGTCAGAGGCTTCTTTTGAAGAAACTTCTCAGCCGGTCCGAAACAGCCTCAGGGAGCTATCCCGGAAACTCCCGCTAGCTCCGCTTGAGCCTTCAGTCTTGGACGTTTGAGGCAAGTTTTCGAGCGGGATTCACGCGACGAGCCGTTCCCGGACCAGGGCATCGTTGGCCCTTGACACGCCTTGCCCATGGCCGCCGCCGGGTGGGCATAGGGCCGGCTTTGCCGGCCCGGA
>JANMRJ010000820.1:0-5394 GCA_031370985.1 Acidimicrobiales bacterium | reverse complement strand
CCTTCGGCGCCGACGAGGCTCAACGAGAGCTTGCCGCCGTTGTCGATGTCGTCGACGCGCACTTCGACCTCGTCGCCGAGGTTGAGCACGTCTTCGACGCGGTCGATGCGCTTGCCACCGCCGAGCTTGGAGATGTGGATGAGACCGTCGCGACCCGGGAGGATGTTGACGAACGCACCGAACTTGGTGATGTTTACCACGCGACCCTCGTAGACCGCTCCGACCTCGGCCGTGGGCGGGTCGAGGATGAGCTCGATGCGGCGCTGCGCTTCCGCAACCGCCGCGCCGTCCTTCGAACCGATCGACACCAGGCCCATCCCGTCGGCGTCCTGCACCGAGATGTCGGCGCCGGTCTCCTGCTGGATGGTGTTGATGACCTTGCCCTTGGGCCCGATGACCTCGCCGATCTTGTCCATCGGGATCTCGAAGCTGACGATCTTCGGTGCCGTCTCACGGACCTCGGTGCGGGGCGCGGCGATCGCCGCGTTCATGACAGCGAGCACCTGGAGGCGGGCGTCGCGGGCCTGGGTGAGGGCCGCGGCCAGCACGTCGGCCGGGATGCCGGCGATCTTGGTGTCGAGCTGGAGGGCGGTCACGAACTCGGCCGTGCCGGCCACCTTGAAGTCCATGTCGCCGAACGCGTCCTCGGCGCCCAGGATGTCGGTGAGGGTCGTGTACTTGCCCTCGGCGAAGACCAGGCCCATGGCGATGCCGGCCACCGGCGCCTTGATCGGCACGCCGGCGTCCATCAGCGACAGGGTCGAACCGCAGACCGACGCCATCGACGTAGAGCCGTTGGACGACATGCAGTCCGACACGGCCCGCAGGGTGTAGGGGAACTCCTCGACCGGCGGGACGACGGGCAACAGGGCCCGCTCGGCCAGCAGGCCGTGGCCGATCTCCCGGCGCTTCGGTCCCCGCATGAACCCGGTCTCGCCCGTGGCGAAGGGGGCCATGTTGTAGTGGTGCATGTAGCGCTTGGAGTCGTCGATGCCGATGGTGTCGAGCATCTGCTCCATGCGGGGCATGCCGAGGGTGGCGACCGTCAGCACCTGGGTCTCGCCCCGCTGGAACAGGCCGGAACCGTGCGCGGTGGGGATGAGGCCGACCTCGGCCGACAGGGGCCTGATGTCGGTGGGGCCACGGCCGTCGATACGCATGCCGTCCTCGACGATGCGCCGGCGCACGATCTTCTTCTGCAGCGACTTCACCGCGGCCTTGACCGCCTTGGCCTGGCCCTCGAACTCCTCGCCGAGGGTGGCGAGGATGGCGGCGGTGGCGTCGTCAGTGGCGGCGTTGCGATCGGCCTTGGACAAGATCGAGGACGCTTCGGTGACGGGGCCGGTGCCGATCTCGACCACCCGGTCCCAGACCTCGGTGGAGTAGTCGACCTGGGTCTCGAAGGCGATGGCCGGCTTGGCACCGAACGTGGCCACCAGCTCACGCTGAAGGGTGATCGACTCCATGATCGGGCCCTTGGCCGCTTCCAGGCCGGCGGCGATGACCTCCTCGGTCACCTTCGGGGCGCCGCCTTCGTAGTACGACCACGCGTCCTCGGTGCCGCCGGCCTCGACCATCATGATGGCGACATCACCGTCGTCAAGCGCCCGGCCGGCGACCACCAGCTCGAAGGTCGACAGGTCGCCCTCCTGGTAGGTCGGGTGGGGCACCCAGGTGCCGTCGGTGGTGAAGGCCATGCGCACGGCGCCGATGGGGCCCTCGAAGGGGATGCCGGACAGCATCAGGGCCGCGGAGGCGCCGTTGATGGCCAGCACGTCGTGGGGGTTCTCCTGGTCGGCGCCCAGGATGGTGACCACGATGTGGACCTCGTTGCGGAAGCCGTCGGGGAACGACGGGCGCAGGGGCCGGTCGATCAGGCGGCAGGTGAGGATGGCCTGGTCGGTGGCCCGACCCTCCCGGCGGAAGAACGAGCCGGGGATTTTGCCGGCCGCATACATGCGCTCCTCGACATCGACGGTGAGGGGGAAGAAGTCGACTCCCTCACGGACGCCCTTGGACGCGCAGGCGGTAGCCAGGACGACGGTGCTGCCGATCTGGGCGACAACCGCGCCGTTGGCCAGCTGGGCCAGCTTGCCGGCCTGGAAGGACAGCGTCTTGCCGGTGTCCCCAATGGGACCTGCTACGGAAACAGGTTCCGTCATGTTTGCTCCTTGTCATGGTCTGACCCGAGGTCAGACGGTGTCTGTGTCAGACGGAGCGACGATGGCCAGTTCCCAGTTGTCGGCCACCCGGGCGGAGTTACCCGAGGAGCTGGCGACTGGCAGCTGACTCTGGCGCCGCCCTGCCTGTTCTTATGGGAAAAACTGGACGAGCGGCCCGAAGGCCGCTCGCGAGGTGTTGCGTTATCGGCGGAGGCCGAGGCGGGCGATGAGTGCCCGGTAGCGCTCGACATCGTTCGCCTTGGTGTAGTCGAGCAGGCGCCGGCGCCGACCAACCAGCATCAGCAGGCCCCGCCGGCTGTGGTGGTCCTTCTTGTGGGCCTTGAGGTGCTCGGTGAGGTGGTTGATGCGCTCGGTGAGGATCGCGACCTGCACCTCAGGCGAGCCCGTGTCGGTCTCGTGAAGCCGGTACTCGCCGATGGTGGCGGTCTTGTTGGGCATTGCTGAAGCGCTACCTCATCTTCGTGGTGGACAGCATCGTTGCTGGAGACTCCGGAGTCGGTGGACTCGGGACGCGCCTGGGCATCGCCGAAGCGCTGCAGTGATCGTACCAGCCGGTACGGTCGGGCTGGTGATCCGCTCGTCGAGCCACCTCGTCGTCAGCCGTAGCTGTCGGATCCCCCTCGACGAACTCGAGTGGCGCTTCAGCGCGTCGGGTGGCCCAGGCGGCCAGCACGCCAACACCTCCAACACCAAGGCGGAGGTCCGGTTCGACGTGGCCGGGTCACCCTCGCTCGGTCCCCGCCAGCGGGCCCGTTTGCTCGAACGCCTCGGGCCGCTGGTGCGGGTGGTGGCGTCCGACGAGCGGTCGCAGACTCGCAACCGTGACCTGGCTCTGCAACGGCTCGCCGCCCGCCTGGCCGAAGGGCTGCACATCGAGACCGTCCGGGTGAAGACCAAGCCCCGGCCGTCGGCCAAGCTCAACCGCCTCGATGACAAGCGCCGGCGAGGCGAGACCAAGCGCATGCGAGCCCGCCCGGCCGACGACTGATCGAACCGCTCGACGGTGAGGGTCACGAGCGCTTGGGCCTGGCTGCGGCTGAGAGTGAATCGCCCACACTCAACCGGGTGGCCAGGGCGTCAGCCCGTCAGTGCGCCCAGGCCGGCGATGAGCTCCAGCCGCTCGTCGACATCAAGGGCGGCGTAAGGCGGAGCCCCCCGCCGGTTGGTCTCGGCCTCGATCGCGTCGCGCTCCGGCCCGTCGGCCACAGCCCGGACGAATCCTAATACCCCAGGCGGTCCAGGGACTTGGGCTGGCGCTGCCAGTCGGCGTCGACCTTGACCACCAGCTCGATGTAGGCGCCCTCGCGCAGCTGGGCCCGGACGGCCTGGCCGACCTCCTTGAGCACCAGCCCGCCCTTGCCGATCACGATGCCCTTCTGGGAGTCGCGTTCCACCACGATCTCCACCCGGATGCGAGGCCACTCGTACTCGGTCACCCGACAGGCGATGGAGTGGGGCAGCTCGTCACGGACCACGGCCAGCAGTTGCTCGCGCACCAGCTCGGCCACCCAGACCTGGTCGGGCTGGTCGGTGACCATCTCTTCGGGGTAGTACTGCGGGCCTTCGGGCAGGCGGGCGATGATAGCCTCCACCAGCTCCTCGACCCCCTCCCCAGTAAGGGCCGAGATGGGGAAGTACTCGTCGAAGTTCAGCGAGGCGGCCCGTGTCAGCTGGGCCAGCACCTGGGTCCGCTCGGCGATGTCGACCTTGTTCACCACGCAGATGGCGTCCTTGGGCAACCGGCCGGCCACGTACTTGTCGCCCTTGCCGAGGAGCGCGGTGGCGTCGAGCAGGAAGCACACCACGTCGACCCCCGACGAGGCCGCGGCGGCGGTGGCGTTGAGCCGCTCGCCCATCGTGGTGCGGGGCTTGTGGATGCCCGGCGTGTCGACGAACACGACCTGGGCGTCAGGCCGAGTTAGGACGCCGCGGATCTCGGTGCGGGTGGTCTGGGGCGAGGCGGCGACGATGCTGACCTTCTCCCCCAGGATGGCGTTCAGCAGGGTCGACTTCCCGACGTTGGGCCGGCCGACGAAGGTGGCGAACCCCGACCTCATTCGCGGTCGCCCACGGGCTCAAGCTTGCTGATGCGCACCCGGCCGATACGCCGGCCCTGGACCCGTTCGGCCCGGAGGCGCCGGCCGTCGTAGTCGACCGTCTCGCCCTCGGCCGGCACGTGGCCCAGAAGGAAGAAGACCAGGCCACCGACGGTGTCGTAGTCGCCCTCGGGGAACTCGGCGTCGACCAGCTCGTTCAGCTCGTCGATCGCCATACGGGCGTTGACCCGCACGTCGCCGCCGGGGAGCGGCTCAATGGGCGGCTCCTCGACATCGTATTCGTCGACGATCTCCCCCACCAGCTCCTCGATCAGGTCTTCCAGGGTGACCAGGCCGGCGGTGCCGCCGTGCTCGTCGATGACGATGGCCATGTGGCTCTTCTGCTTCTGCATCTCGGGGAGGAGCTCGGCCACCCGCTTGGTCTCGGGCACAAAGTTCGCCTGACGAGTCAGCTCGCGTACCGGTGCGTCGCCCCGCTTGTCGCGCACGGCGCGCATCAGGTCCTTGGCGTAGAGGAGGCCGGCGATGTCGTCGATGCCCTGCTCATAGACCGGGATGCGGCTGAACCCGGCGGCCATGACCACTTCCATGGCGTCGTTGACCGTGGCCCGGGCTTCGATGGCCACCATGTCGGGCCGGGGGATCATCACCTCGCGCACGACGGTGTCGCCGAACTCGATGATCGAGTGGATGAGCTGGCGCTCCTCCCGCTCGATGACATCGTCCTCCACCGCGGCGTCGGCCAAAGCCAGGAGCTCCTGTTCGGAGACGTACGGACCCTGCTTCAAACCCTTGCCCGGGATAATGACGTTGGTGAGCCCGATGAGGCCCCGGGCCAGGAGGCGGATCGGCAGGAAGCTGACGATGGCCGAGACGATCGGCGCGGTGAGGAGGGCGGCGCGGTCGGGATGCTGCACCGCATAGGTCTTGGGCAACGACTCAGCCAGGACGAAGACCACCACCACCTCGAACATCGTGGCCACAGCCACCCCGACCGCCCCGAAGAGCCGCTCGGCGATAACGCCGATCAGGGTGGCCGCAACAAGGTGGCAGAGCAGGACCAGGAGCAGCACCGGGTTGAGGAAGCGCTCCGGGTGCTCGACCAGCTTGACCAGCGTGGTTGCGCCCCGCCGTCCCTCCTCGGCGAGGGTGAA
>JANMRJ010000770.1:0-3416 GCA_031370985.1 Acidimicrobiales bacterium | reverse complement strand
CGTCGAGGGGGCGCTCCAGGCGCCGCTGGTTTCCGCGCCGGGATGGGCTCCTCTGGTGGGCGGCGCCGGACGGCAACCCTCCGATGTACTTCGCCGGCGGTTACGGGGGCCAGTACATCGTCGTCGTCCCCGAACTCGATTTGGTTGTCGTCGCCGAGGTCAACGCCGTGCGCCGGCCGAAGGGGGTTCCTGTTGCGCCAGCTAGTGACAGAGCTCGTCGTGCCGGCCTTCGCGTCGCCCGCCGTCCGTCGTGACGACGTTGTGACCCAACAGTGATCCGCCGGTTGCGAACGGGGCCGACGATGAATTTCATGAACGGAGGATCGTCGAGAAGGGCGAGCACCCTGACCCTGGCGCTCGTCGTTACCGGCATGCTCGTCGCCGGTTGCCCGGGCCGCGGGACACAGCCGACCGTCGTGGGCCCGGCGCCAACCGCACCCACGACCACGAACGCCGTCGCCGCCAGCACGACGGTTGCCACGGCGCCACCGACCACGGCGCCACCGACCACGGCGACGACGGCCAAGCCGGCGCAGCTTGACGGTGTCGTGGACTCGGGCACCTCGTCGTCGGGATCGTGGCGCCTGGTGGCCGAGCCCGGTGGCCGGACCGGGCTGGTCTGCGCCACGCTCGTCGGGCCGTTCCAGTTCGGCGGTCGAGTCTGCAACGCCGCGTCCGAGCAGGACTTCAACGGCGACGACATCCTGCGCTACTCCACGGCCGGGGACGGAGCGTTCGTAATCGGCGTGAGCCGGCCGAATGTGGCCAACGTCCGTATGGAGCTTCGGGCTGGCCCACCCGTGGAGCGGGCCACTGTCGCCGCCCGGTTCACCACCCTCGCCCGGTTCGTCGCCCTGCCGATGCCGAAGGACGCCGTCGTCCGGTCCTTGACCGCCTACGACGGCGGCGGCAATGTGCTGACGACGATCACCATCAATCGGTGATGCTCAGCCGTTCAGACGCTCAGACGCTCAGCCGTTCAGCCTGACCAGCGGTAGACGTTCGTCTCGCGCTCGACGAAACCGAGCCGGCGGTACAGGCGGTTCGCCGCCTCCCGTGAGGGCCGCGAGGTCAGGTCGACGGTGCGGGCGCCGGCCGCGGAGGCCCGGTTCAACGCCTCCCGGCAAAGGATCTCGGCCACGCCCCGGCCCCGGGAGCCCTCGTCGACCACGACATCCTCGATCCAGGCCCGGACCCCTGTGGGGATGCGGAACAGGACGAGGGTAAGGCTGCCGACCAGGCCCTTCTCTGGGTCACGGGCCATGAGCAGGACCGTCGCCGGGGACCGGACCATGTCGGCCAGCTCGCTGCCTCCCGGCGCCGGCGCCGACCGGGAGAGCTGCGGCGTGAGGGCGCGGAAGGCGGAGACCAGCTCGGGCGTGACCGCCTTGGCCTCCTCGACGAGGATGGGCACTTACCCCTCGGGGACCGGCACCGGCGGCGGCGGGCCGGCGTAGTGGGCACTCGGGCGGATGAGGCGATTGTCGCCGGCCTGCTCGAGGATGTGCGATGTCCAGCCGATCACCCGGCTGGAGGTGAAGGTCGGCGTGAAGAGCGTGCGGGGCAGGCCGACGTTGTCCATGACCACGCCGGCGTAGAACTCGACGTTGGCGTAGAGGTTGCGGCCCGGCTTGAGCTCGGCGAGGACCTCGACGACGGTGTGCTCGACCTTCTTGGCGAACTCGACCATGTCGCCGCCCAGGCGAGTGGCTACGTCGCGCAGCATGAGCGAGCGGGGGTCGTCGGTCTTGTAGATGCGGTGCCCGAAGCCCATGATCCGCTCGCCCTTCAGGACCGACTCCCGGATCCAAGCCTCCGCCTTGTCGGGCGTGCCGATGGCGTCGAGCATGTCGAGGGCCCGGCTCGGCGCGCCGCCGTGCAGCGGGCCCGACAGGGCGCCGATGGCCCCGACGACAGCCGACCCGAGGTCGGCACCGGTGGAGGTGATGACCCGGGCGGTGAACGTGGAGGAGTTGAAGCCGTGGTCGGTCGTCGAGATCAGGTACTGCTCGATGGCTCGGGCGTGACCGGGCGTGGGCACCTCGCCGGTCAGCATGTACAGGTAGTTGGCCGCGTAGGCCAGATCGGGATTCGGGTCGATCGGCTCAAGGCCCTGGCTCAGGCGGTAGAGCGCCATGATGAGCGTGGGCATCACCGCGCTCGTCTGCATGGCGTTGGCGTGCAGCTCCTCGGGGCTGATGTCGAGCCACGACTTGAAGTCGAGCGCGTAGGCCAGCAACGAGTAGGCGCTGCGGAGGGCGTCGAGGGGGATGAAGTGCTCGCCGGCGGTGGCGATGGCCGGGAGCAGCCCCTTGACGGATGTCGGGATGTTCCGAAGCGACCGGATCTCCGCAGCGAAGGACTCCCGCTCCGCCGGCGTCGGCAGGTGGCCTTGGTAGAGCAGGTGCCACACGTCCTCCAGCGAGCGCTTCTCGGCCAGCTCCACGGCGTTGTACTCGCGGTAGTGGTAGAAGCCCTCCTGGCCGCGGACATCGCCGACCTCGGTCTCGGCCACGACCACGCCCTCAAGGCCCCGCTTGGCCTCGATGGCCCCGGGGTGCTCGATCTTCAGTACCTGGCCCAGCTTCAGCATGTCCCGGATGGACACAACGCCGACAAGCGAACCGTCCTTGACGACCGGGAAATGCCGGTAGCCGTGCTGGTTCAGGCTCTCGAAGGCGGCCTGGACATCGAGCTCGGGGGTGACGGTGTCGGCCTCCGGCGTCATCCAGTCGGACACCTTGGCCGTGGCGAGGTCGGCGCCGGCGGCGCCGGCCCGGACGAGGTCGCGCTCGGTGAGGATGCCGACGGGCTGGCCGGTGTCGACAACGACGATCGAGCCCACACCCCGCTCGATCATCTGTGCTGATGCCTTCGACAAGTCGTCCGATCGTGACGCGGTGAGTACGTCCGCCGTCATGACCTCCGCCACCGTGCGTACCTTGGCTCCGTCAGCCATCCGACCTCCTCGTTTGCGCCTCGGCATCGTACCGGCCCAGTTCGGGCACGAGCCGCACGAGGGCCGGCACCCCCAACATTGCCGCCAGACCACCCGACACCACGGAGAACCGCGGGGACGTGAGGCGGCCATCGCCCCCGCCTCCGCGTCGCCCAACTGCGGCCCGCCGGTAACTACGGTGATGTGTGGCGACGACAGCCTCCCCGGAGCCCGTCGGGCACCGACAGCTGCCAGATCGTGTTGCGGAACACCGTGGACGATGACGGCCCGGCCCTGCCGGCGCACCCCTTCCGCACGCGCGTTGGTTCGGAGGGCGAGGTTCTCAAGCGGGGCGACGATCGGGTCGACAAAGAAGCGATGCCCGTGGCGAGCGAGACGACCCCGTTGGCCGCGGCCGGCGTCAGCCCTTCGGCGAAGGGACCGCGGCCACCTGTCCTGCTCACCGCCTTGTTCGGGA
>JANMRJ010000720.1:0-3378 GCA_031370985.1 Acidimicrobiales bacterium | reverse complement strand
CCGACGGCGAGGTCGACCGCCATGGCGCCGGCCGCGGCCTGGGTGAGCACGAGCATGGCCACGAGGGGGTCGTGGGAGCGCCCCCCGCCGCCGAGCGTGGCGCCGGCGGCGGTGAGCCCACCGGGCAGTCCCCACTCGCTGTGATAGGTGGTGGTCGGAACGGTGATGTCAGAGGGCGGGGCCGTCGGCACCAGCGTTTCGCCCCTGATGGCCTTGCTCAGGACCGAGGTGTCGACAACGGTGATCGTGATGGCGCCGTTCGGGCAGGCCTGGACGCACGCCGGCGCCTCGCCGACGGCGAGGCGGTCACTGCACATGTCGCACGTGCGGACCACACCGCGGTTGGCGTTGAAACGGGGCACCTCGTACGGGCAGGTCCAGGTGCAGTACCCGCAGCCCAGGCAGCGGCCCTCGATGTGGGCGACGATGCCGTTGAAGATGTCCTTCTCGTAGGCATTTGTCGGGCAGCCGTTGAGGCAGGCGGGGTCGACGCAGTGGTGGCAGGCGGTGGTGACCGTCTGCTGAAAGGGCTGGAGGGGGGTGCCACCCTTCAGCAGCCCGACCGTCCGGAAGGACTCGCCCTCGTCGAGGCCGTTCATGTTGTGGCAGGCGGTGACGCACGCCTTGCAGCCGGTGCAGGTGTCAAGGTCGACAGCGAACCCGTACTGCTGGCCGGCTGCCGGCGCACTCAGCGGGATGCGCTCCTCCCAGGTGCCGCTGTCGGGCGTGGCGCAGGCGTCGTGGACAACCGAGAAGCGTTCGACTGGAGTGAGATCCGCCTGCTCGGCGAGGTACCTCTCGAGAGGAGTGGCGCTCAAGACAGCGTCATCCGCCTCACGGCGCCGCCACCTGCACCATGCCGTCGACCACCCGAACCTCGAACGTGCGGACCGATACGGTGGCGTCGTCGAGGCACACGCCGGTCTCGAGGTCGAAGCTCTGCTTGTACACGGGCGAGGCCACCTTGAGCCGCTCGGCCCGGGATCCGACGATGCCACGGGACAGCACGAACGCCTTGCTGAACGGGTCGAAGTTGGAGAGGGCGTAGAGCTCCTCGCCGGCGACCCGGAAGACCGCGACCTGCAGCTCGCCGACGAGGGCGCACACGCCCCGGCCGGGGATGAGCTTGTCGAGCGGGCAAACATCGACCCATGTGCGCGAGATGACCATCGTCATGGCTTAGCTCCTATCGCCAGGAGGGCGGGATCCTGCTTCTCGTGTGCGTACGCCGGCCGGATCTGGCCGCGCTCGGTCACGAAGACCACGTTGGGGTCCTCCTCGTCGGAGTTGACGAACGTGCGGAAGCGCTCCATCCGCTCGGGGTCGTTGACCACCGCCTTCCACTCGCACTCGTAGGAGTCGACGTGGCGGGCCATGTCGGCCTCGAGGTCGGCGCAAATACCCAGGACATCGTCGATCACCACCCTGCGGAGGTACTCGATGCCGCCGTCGAGCTTGTCGAGCCAGACCGAAGTGCGCTCGAGCCGGTCGGCCGTGCGCACGTAGAACATCAGGAACCGGTCGATATACCGGAACACGGTCTCCCGGTCGAGGTCGGCCGCCAGCAGCTCGGCGTGCTTGGGGCGCATGCCCCCATTGCCGCCGACGTAGACGTTCCAGCCCCTCTCGGTGGCGATGACGCCGAAGTCCTTGCTCTGGGCCTCGGCGCACTCCCGGGTGCAACCGGAGACCGCGCCCTTGATCTTGTGGGGCGCCCGCAGGCCGCGGTAGCGCAGCTCCAGGTCGATAGCCAGGGTGGTGGAGTCCTGCACGCCGAAGCGGCACCACGTCTGGCCCACACACGACTTCACCGTGCGCAGGGCCTTGCCGTAGGCGTGGCCTGACTCCATGCCGGCGTTGATCAGTCTGCGCCAGATGAGGGGGAGCTGCTCGACCCGGGCGCCGAACAGGTCGATCCGCTGGCCGCCGGTGATCTTGGTGTAGAGGCCGAACTCCTTGGCCACCTCGCCCAGGGCGATGAGCTGGTCGGGGGTGATCTCCCCACCCGGAACCCGGGGCACGACCGAGTACGTGCCGTCACGCTGGAGGTTGGCCAGGAAGTGGTCGTTGGTGTCCTGCAGCGCGGCCTGCTCGCCGTCGAGGATGTGCCCGTTGGCCAGCGAGGCCAACATGGACGCCACCGCCGGCTTGCAGATCTCACAACCCTCGCCCGTGCCGTGGGCGGTCAGCACCTCGGAGAACGAGGTGATCCGGTGGACCCGGACGATGTCGAAGAGCTCCTGGCGGGAGTAGGCGAAGTGCTCGCACAGCGTGTTGACGACCACCACGCCGGCCTTGCGCAGCTCGTCACGCATGATCTCGGTGACGAGCGGCACGCACCCGCCGCAGCCCGTGCCGGCCTTGGTGATCTTCTTGATGGCGCCGACGTTGTCGCAGCCGGCGCCGACCGCGGCGCAGACGGTGCCCTTGTCCACGTTGTTGCACGAGCAGACCATCGCCGTCGGGGCCAGGGCGCCGACGCCGACCGCGGGCACGCCCCCGCCGGCGCCGGCCGGGAAGATGAGCTCCTCGGGGTGCTTCGGGGTGGGCATGTCGCCCCGGCACATCTGGAGAAGGGTCTGGTAGACGGTCGCGTCGCCGACGAGGATGCCGCCCTCCACCTTGCGATCGCCCCGGCGGTCCGGGGGGCCGAGGACAAGGCGCTTGTAGACGTTGGCGACGGGATCGCGGTAGGTGATGGCCTCGCAGCCGGCGCCGGTGGCGAAGGCGTCGCCGAAGCTGGCGACATCGATGCCCATCAGCTTGAGCTTGGTGGACATGTCGGCGCCGGTGAACGCCATCTCGCCGCCCAACAGGCGGTCGGCGGCGACCCGGGCCATCTGGTACCCGGGCGCCACCAGGCCGAAGATCCTTCCCGAGTACAAAGCGCACTCCCCGATGGCGAAGATCTTCGGATCCGAGGTGCGGCAGGCGTCGTCGACGACCACACCACCCCGCTCGCCGATGGCCAGGCCGGCGTCACGGGCGAGTGAGTCGCGGGGACGGATGCCGGCGGAGAACACCACCATGCCCACCGGAAGGTCGTCGCCCTCCTTGAACCGCATGCCGGCGACGGCGCCGGCCGCATCGGCCAGGATCTCGGTCGTGACCATGCCGGTGTGGACGGTAACGCCAAGATCTTCGATGCGCCGGCGGAGCACCGACCCGCCGCCCTCGTCGACTTGTACTGGCATCAACCGCTCGGCGAACTCGACGACGTGGGTCTCCAGCCCGAGGTTGCGCACGGCATTGGCCGCTTCGAGGCCCAGCAGCCCGCCGCCGACGACGGCCCCGACCTGGCAGCCGGCGGCGCCAGCCATTCCGCCAGCTTCAACGCCAGCGGCAGATTAGCGGGTTGCCTACAAGTAGTAGAGCCTG
>JANMRJ010000718.1:0-1640 GCA_031370985.1 Acidimicrobiales bacterium | reverse complement strand
CGCCCCTGGAGCGGGGCGATCTGCGCATCTGGGCCGCGGCGGCCATCTACACCGTCGGGCAGTGCAACTTCCTGTTCGACCGGACCCAGGTGCCGCACCTGACCGGCGACGACCTGAGCGCGCTCACCGGTGTCCACAAGTCGACGATGGCGAACAAGGCCAAGCTGATCCGCACCGCGCTGGGCCTCTACCAGCTCGACCCCGAGTTCTGCCGGCGTGAGCTCCTCCTGCGCCACCCCACGGCCTGGCTCATCGAGATCGACGGCTTCATCGTCGACGCCCGGGCCCTTCCCGCCCACATTCAGGCCGAGGCTCGGCGCCGGGGACTGATCCCCGACATCCCGGTCACTGCGAGCGCGTGACCAGGCGTCGGCGTGACACCGCGCGTCGCCGCCCGCCGGCGCCGGCTGAGCAAGGTCTCGACGTGCCCGAATTGGGTGAACATCGACGGGGAGCCGATGTTCGTCGTCGACTTCACCCCGGCCGGATTCCCAATCGGGATGCGCCAGGAGAACGAGCCGCACTGGCTCGATGAGGAATGAGCCAACGGACCGGCCAAGGACTCACGTCTCGCGGCCAAGCCGCTCGTGCAGCGCATCGGCGAGGATGACCGTGGCGGCGACGTCGTCATCGGTGAGTGCCCGCGCCGCGGGGGAACGGTCGTTGTTGTGGAGCCGAATGAGCGTGTAGCGCAGGTCCCTCCCGAAGGCGCGCTCAATCTGGTCGGCCACCCAGCTCGCCAGCTCAGGATCGAGCGCCGCGACCTCATCGGCGCCGGTCAGGGCCCCTACGGAGGAGACCAGTCGCACGAGGTCGTGGATGTCGGAGCCGACCTTCTTTAGGGTGGTTGCCGTGCGGGCGTCGGACCATTGACACGGTCTTGAGCGAGATGAGCGCGCCGACCGTCGCCACCGGGATCGCCGCGTCGGCGACGACGACGTGGTCGTGGCTTGTCACCACGACGCGTTCGGTCACCGATGACAGCAGAGCGCCACGCCGGGCCAAGGCGAAGGTCCGGCGGTCGACATCGAGCGGCAGCGGGTCGTCGGCGAGATCCATGACATCTACGTCGACCGTCCCTTCTCCGACGGCCATGTGGACTTCGCCGCCGGTGATGACGGCGGTAAGGTCGCCATCGCCGAGTTCCCGAAGCAGTGCGGCTTGGGATCGGGCGACCGTGTCGGCATCTGCCGTCGGACGAGTGATCGACCCGAGCCGCACGAACACGGCCAACCCGCCGATGAGAACCCACGGCTGGCCCGACGGGAACCGCCCGAGTGCTTCGACCGCACGTGCAAGCATTGTCTCCCGCTCGCCGCGAACGACGATCGCGGGTCGCTCACCAAACACGTCGGACTTCGGGTGCGAGGTTGCGCGACCACAGATCGAGAGTCTCGCGGCCGCGCCCAGGATCGCTGGCGAGATCGAGCGCAGCGATGACGGGGCTCGGTGCGAAGAAGGGATCGCCGAAGGTGTCGGTGCGGTCGAAACGCCGACGACACACGTACGGCGCCAGCGCAACGGCGACGGTGCACGCATGGCGTCCGAACTCGGCATCACCGAGCAACGTCCGCGCCTGGCGAAGCGTCCTTGCATCGGGCACATAGAAGTCCCGAGGTGCATCACCGGCGAGCACGACA
>JANMRJ010000714.1:0-1215 GCA_031370985.1 Acidimicrobiales bacterium | reverse complement strand
TGAAGATGGCGAGGAACTTGGCCCGCTCCAGCACCGGTGTGTCGCGGTCGGTGGCCAGGGCGAGGACGCGCTCGTTGAAGTCCAGCCACGACAGCTCGCGGTTGTTGTACCGGGGCCGCCCCGGCGTGTCGGGCTCGGGCTCGGTCTCGGCCGCGGCGCGTGCGCCGGCAGAAGCCCGGTCGAGGTCGGTCACGTGCCCCGCATCGTACCCGTGGCCAGGAGCGCAAATGGGTCGTTGGCGGCCCCGGGTGGGGGCGCCTTCGACCTCCCGGTCGTCCTTCGCCCGTTCGGCACCTGACCGGGGAGCGGACGCGAAGTCCGTTCTTGGCACTGAAACGTTGCGCTTTGGCGCTCCTCAGTGTCCAGATCGGAGGGGCGTGTACCGAGTTGCCACGGGAGGCCGGGTCCGTCAGGGGTTGCTTTCGACCCAGGTCGCCACCTCGGCGACGAACCCCGTCAAGTCGTCCAGGCGGTCCAGGAAGCCCACCACCTTCTCGTCGTCGATGTCGACGTAGCGATGGACCAGAAGGTTGCGGAACCCCACGGCTCGGGCCATGACTTCGGCCAGCCCAGCGTCGAGGACGGCGTGCCGGCCGAGCACTCGGATGGCATCGGCGTTGGACTCCGGCGGTCCCCAACCCTCGGAAGCGCAGAGGTGCTGGGCCACGTCGAGGCAGCCCTCGATGGCCGTGAGGAAGACGTACTTCAGGGCTGCCAGACGCTCAAAGTCCTGAACCAGCATGGTCCGGTCGAGGTGCGACTGCCTGTGCAGGTACGCGAGATCGTCGCTGACCCGCTGAAGGAGCCGCCGGACCCGCCGCCCGTCAACCACCTGCTCTGCCCTTGAAGAACAGTCGGTCGAGCGCGCGTTGGCGGTCCTCCTCGTCCAGGTACATGGTGCGTGTACGCGCTTGCCACGCGACCCGGGCGGGAGGATCGTCGTCGAAGAGCAGGCGACCGCGGAGGGCCACCCGACCTGCGAGCTCGGTGGGCGCGGTGTCGAGGATCAGAAGGTCGACGCCCATGGGCAGGTCGACATCCCAGGCATCGGGAGCCACCTTGCCCCACCAGCCAGCTACGTCGAGGTCAGAGCCGGGACGTGCCCGGCCATCGGCTTGGCTGCCGTGCACGAAGGCGAAGCGGGCTCCGGCTTTCCGCAGCACTTCTGTTATCCGAGCCTGGATATCGCTCGCCACGCCTCCATCATGACTGAGT
>JANMRJ010000710.1:0-2613 GCA_031370985.1 Acidimicrobiales bacterium | reverse complement strand
GAGCGCCTGGCCGACGAGATCAGTCTGATCGACCATGGCCGCATCATCGCCCGGGGCGACGCCCGCAAGCTCACGCGGGAGGTCGGCGGCGACCAGGTGCAGATCGTGGTGGTCGAGCCCGGCCACCTGGCCGAGGCGACGCGCATCATCGCCGCCATCACCGGTGCTGAGCCCACCGTCGATGCCGGCGCCCGCTCCGTCACCGCCCCCACCACGCTGGGCGTCGAGACCCTGGTGCTGGCGGCCAAGTCGCTCACCGACGCCAGCATCGCCATCGACGACATGAGCCTGCGCCAACCCACGCTCGACGAGGTCTTCCTGACCCTGACCGGATCCACCGCCGACGACGCCGAGGAGCCCAAGAAGTGACCGCACTCACCATTCCCGCCAAGACCGTCACCCACGACGGCCCCCAGGCATCGCGGGGCATGTTCCACGACACATGGGTCATAGCCCGCCGGGGCCTCGTGCACATGAAGCGCCAGCCCGAAGTCCTGTCCGACGCCACCATCCAGCCGATCATGTTCGTGCTGCTGTTCGCCTACGTGTTCGGCGGCGCTATCGCCGTCCCCGGGAGGGGCAACTACCGGGAGTTCCTGATGGGCGGCATCTTCGCCGAGACCATCGTCTTCACCGCCTTCGGCGTGGCCACGTCGCTGGCGCAGGACCGCAAGAACCAGGCCGTGGACCGCTTCCGCGCCCTGCCGATCGCCCGGGGCGCGGTGCTGGGCGGCCACGCCGTCGCCAACCTGTTCAAAGCCCTGCTGCCGATCGTGCTGATGTCACTCTGCGGCCTCGCCATCGGCTGGCGCATCCACGACGGGCTGGTGCACGCCGCCCTCGGCTACCTGCTCCTGATCGGTTTCGCCTTCGCCATGATCTGGGTCGGGGTGCTGCTGGGCAGCGTGGTGTCCACGCCCGAGGGTGTCCAGGGCGTCGCTTTCGCCGTCATGTTCCCGATCACGTTCATCGCCAGCACCTTCGTGCCGACCGAGAGCATGCCGCCCTTCCTGCGGACGGTCGCCGAGTGGAACCCGGTGACCACGCTGGCCAACGCCACCCGGGAACTGTTCGGCAACCCGACAACGACCGCCGGCCCGGACGCCCCCTGGTCGATCGCCCACCCAGCCATCTACTCGATCATCTGGATCGTCGGCATCATCGCCGTCTGCGCCCCGCTGGCGGTACGGGCCTACCAGCGCTCCGTCGCCACGTAGTCGGGGACACAGTGTCAGACCGGGACAGGATGTCGGACCGGGACAGGACCCATACCTGCTGGCTGCCCGTCTGGGCCGCGGCCAGGATGTCCGCGACATCCGTTCGGTCGAGGCGGTAGCCGAGCTTGGGCGGAATGGCGGCGCTGGCCACGTTGGCCGGGTCGCAACGGATCTCGATGAGGTCGATATCGGGGAAGCACCGCAGCGCCGTCGCCGTGACGGCCTGCGCGCCGGCCGTGGCGTAACCCCGCCCCGTCCGATCGCTGCGGACCCAGTACCCGATCTCCAGGATGCCGCGACCTCGCCGGTCACTGAAGCCGAAGCTGCCGACCAGCTCGCCGGCGCCGTCGAACAGCCCGAAGCCGATCGACGGGGCCGATGGGGCGTCGATGGCCACGGTCTCGAGGAACGCGCCCACCGATTCCGGTGTGGCCGGCTCGATCGCCCACGGCATAAACCGGCGCAGCTCGGCCTGGCTGCGCTCGATGGCGGCCAGCAGGCTGCCGGCGTCTGCCAGCCGCCAGCGCCGGAGCACGAGACCGTCGGCCCCTACCTCGATCTCCTCCGGTACGGCCATCCCCCATGGTGACGGACGCCGGCGCCGGCAGTCGAGCGATTTTGCCATAGAGTGCTAGCATTGAGAGCATCTCCCCTGAACAGGAGGACCGATGGCCGCATTCAGCATCCGGAACGTCGACGAGGACGTGAAAGATCGCCTGCGCCTGCGGGCGGCTGGGAACGGGCGCTCCGTCGAGGCGGAGATCCGCGCCATCCTGGTCGAGGCGGTACGCCCGTCGCCCCCCTCGGCCGGGCTCCTCGTGACGCTCTTCGAGCGCTTCAGCGAACTGGGCGGCGTCGAGCTCGAGCTACCGGAGCGGACACCCCCTCGACCCGCGCCGGACTTCGGCGAATGATCGTCGTTGACACCAATGTCATCTCCGAGATGCTGCGGCCGGCGCCAGATGCGAGCGTGCATGCCTGGGCGTTTGCCACCCCGTCGGCCGATCTCTTCACGACATCAATCACCCTGGCTGAGGTCCGGTACGGGATCGAGCGGCTCCCGGACGGCCGGCGCCGCGACCAGCTCAGCGACACAGCCGAGGAGGTCTTCGCCGCCTTCGAGTCCCGGGTGCTGCCCTTCGACGCCGCCGCCACCCGTCGGTACGCCGTCATCATGGACCGACGAGACCGGTTGGGCCGCCCCATCACGGCCTTCGACGCCCAGATCGCGTCGATCTGCCAGGCCGCCGGCGCCTCACTGGCCACCCGCAACACCCGCGACTTCACCGACACCGGGATCGACCTCATCGATCCATGGGCGGCGACCTGAGCGCCAGCCTGAGCGGCGTCGCCGGCGTCGCCGGCGTCAGGCGGCGGCCTCAGGCAGGCGGCGTCA
>JANMRJ010000709.1:0-1444 GCA_031370985.1 Acidimicrobiales bacterium | reverse complement strand
CTGCGCGGATGCCGCCACCGACCTCGCGGCCGGCGCCGGCGCCGTGGCCACCGGCGCGGCCGGCGCCCTGGCCGGCGTCGGCCGACCGATCGAGCGGGCGCAGCTGCTCCTCACGCGCCGGCGGTTCGACGGCCTGCTCGACGGCCAGTCCGCCGTCGTCGCCGGCGCCGCCCGCCGGCTGACCAGGGAGGCCGAGCGGCGCTTGGCCGCCGACGCCGACCGGACCGCCTCCCGCCGGGCCGTCCTCGAGGCCTACGACCCCCGTCGCCAGCTGGCCCGGGGGTGGACGCTCACCCACACGGTCGACGGCCGCCTGCTCCGGCACGCCGCCGAGGTGGCCGGTGGGCAGACGCTGGTCACCACCTTCGCCGACGGCGAGGCGACATCCACCGTGACCGGCGTGACCACGAACGACCAGGAGGACCCTGCCCATGAGTGACACCCCACCCGGACAGCTGACCTACGCCCAGGCAGTCTCCGAGCTCAACGGCATCATCGCCGAGCTCGACGAGGGCCTGGTCGATGTCGATGCCCTGACCGCCCGGTTCCAGCGCGCTATCGACATCATGGAGGATCTCGACGGCCGCATCCGCCGGGCGAGGGCCAAGGTCGACGAGCTCGCCCCCCGTCTCGAAGCCATCAGCCGGGCCGCCGGCGAATCGCCACCGGGCGCAGCCCTGTTGCCGGCGCCGGCCTCCGACTACGGCGACGAGCCGTTCTGAATCCCGGACCACGATCTCGTCGGTCCCAGCTCGACCCGCATGAAGGCGAAGCGCTGCATCAGCAGCCCGACGACCCGGTCGTCGGGAAGTCCGGCGCCGAGCAGGGCGGTGGCCCGGTGACCGGCCTGGGCCGCGACCAGGGCGTCGGGCAGGGCGTCGGGCAGGCCCTCGCACACCAGGACCGTGGCCACCTCCGCCGGCGGGCCGATGAGGCGGACGTCGGCCAGGCGGGGTGACGGACCGGCCAGGGCGGCGGCGGGGTTGTCGTACTTGCGACCGCCGGGCGGGTGCAGGTAGCGGGCCTGGAGGTACACGGCCACGCCGTCGGCGTCGAGCACGGGCAGGATCACCGCCGGCCCCGAGCGGGGCAGGCCCGCCGGGCGCGACAAGGCCCGGGGTCCGGGGTCGGCGCCCACCCGGTTGGCCCGCAGCACCCCCTCGCCCAAGCCCCGGCCGGCCAGCCAGCGGCGCATCGGGGCGCCGGCGGGCGACCACAGGAGCGCTTCGCAGCGGGCGACGGGCGCCTCCACGTCGACCGGGACCGTCGCCTCGGGCGGAGGTCGCCGCTCGACGGCAGGGGCTCGGAGCGGCCGCATGTCCCCGGGGTCTGCGCCGAGCCCGACCCGGCGGGCGAGCATGGCGATCGCCTCGCTGAAGCCGACGCCCTGGGTGGCCATCACCAGGTCGGCCGCCGTCCCGCCCGCCCCGCAGGCGTGGCAGCG
>JANMRJ010000218.1:0-2225 GCA_031370985.1 Acidimicrobiales bacterium | reverse complement strand
CCGCGCAGGACCAGGAAGCAGTCGAACGGGCCGGGTACGGCGCCGGCGGCATTGCGCACCAGCCGGATGGCCGCGGCCAGCTCTTCGTCGTCGGTGGCGATGAACCCGCCGATGACGTCGGAGTGGCCGCTGAGGTACTTGCTGGTGGAATGGACGACCAAATGGGCGCCCAACTCCAAAGGCCGCTGGAGCCACGGGGTGGCAAAGGTGTTGTCGACCGCGCACCAGGCCCCCCGCCCCCGGGCCAAGGCCGACAGGGCGGCGATGTCGACCACGGCCAGGCCGGGGTTGGTGGGCGACTCGGCCCACACCAGCCGGGTGCGGTCGGTCCACGCCGCCGCGACCGCGTCGAGATCGCCGAGATCGACCAGGCTGATCGACGCGTCGTGGACCTCCCTCAGGAGCCGGTGGGTGCCGCCGTAGCCGTCGGCGTTGAGGATGATGTGGTCGCCGGCGACACACTGGCGCACAACGGTGTCGACCGCAGCCATGCCGCTGGCGAAGGCCAGCCCGTGGGCCGCCCCCTCCAACGACGCCAGGCACGCTTCGAGGGCCGTCCGCGTCGGGTTGGCCGTCCGGGCGTAGGAGTAGGTCGGGTCGCCGTCCAGGCCCTCCCACGCGTAGGTGGACGTCTGGTAGACGGGCGTGGTCACCGCGCCCGTGGCCGGGTCAGGCGCCTGGCCGGCGTGGACGGCCCGGGTGGTGAAGCCGGTCAGCTCTTCTGCAGCTCGGCGATGCGGGCGTCGAGGCGGTTGCGCTCGGCTTCGAGGGCGGAGCGCTCCTCGTCGGTGGAATCGATCACCGCAAGTATCCGCTGCACTGCGTCGCGGACCGGCTGGGCCTCGTTGGCCAACAGCGGGCCCCCGCGCCGGTCGCACTTGGGCACGTCGGCATCCCAGGGCACGACGGCGGCCAGGGGCACGCCGTAGGTGTCGGACAGCCGGTTGAACAGCTCGACATCGGCCTCGCCCTTGGCCTTGTTGCCCACGCCGTAAATGCGGGGAATGCCCAGCTCACGGGCCAGAGGCACGGTGCGGCCTGCGGTCATGACCGACTTGTGGGTGGGCTCCATGATCATCAGGAGCACGTCCGCGTAGGCCAGGGTGCCGCCGGAGCGGCTCAGGTGCTCGAGGCCGGCCTCCATGTCGACGAGAGTGACATCGGCGCACTCGTCGATAGCGGCGCCCAGCAGGCTGCGGACCATGTAGTGGTCAGCACAGCTACAGCCGGCGCCGGCCTGGTCGATGCGCATGGCGTGCAGGAGGGTGGCGCCCGAGGGTGTGGGCAGGCCGTACTGCTCCAGCAGGGCGGCGGGAGACAGCGTGCCGTCGCCCAGGCCGACGACGAGCTTGCGGGGCACAAGGGGTGCCTCATTGGCCGTCTTCTCGTCGAGCCCGAGGCTCATGGCCAGGTTGGGGTTGGAGTCGGTGTCGACGGCCAGCACCTTCTTGCCTCGTGCGATGTACGCCTCGCAGATGAGCCCCGACAGCGAGGTCTTGCCCACGCCGCCCTTGCCGACGACCCCGAGCTTCATGTGCAATCTCCCTCTCCTGGTGGCGTCCCCATTCTGCCTCAGCACGATCCGTTCGTGGGGACATCGGTACCCACGGGTAGGCGGGAGTACCCGCTCCCGACACATGGTCGGGGTATGCTATGGGCGCGCCAGGGTGCATTCGGCACCTTCGGTCGGGGCCATTCCTTCCTCCTGAGTACCGGTTCTCCATAGCCGGGCGTCGAGATGGCGGGTTCGGCCCACCACCTTCGACATCTCAGGAGCACCTCATCACTACCAAAATCACAACGAAGAACTTTGCCGCGCTCGGCGTGGCGCCCGACCTTTCCGATGCCCTGGCCGCGGCCGGCATCACGTCGCCGTTCCCGATCCAGACCCTCACCATCCCCGATGCTCTCGCCGGCCGCGACGTCTGCGGCAAGGCCCAGACCGGCTCGGGCAAGACCCTGGCCTTTGGCCTTCCCGTCATCATGCGGATGAGCGAGGCCAAGCCCCACCGGCCCAAGGCCCTCATCCTCGTCCCCACCCGCGAGCTGTGCCACCAGGTCCAGGAGGTGCTCACGCCCCTCGCCGCATCCCGAGGCCACCGCCTGAGCGCCGTCTACGGCGGGGCGCCGATGGACCGCCAGGTCAAGGCGCTCAAGCGTGGGGTCGAGATCGTCGTCGCCACTCCGGGTCGACTGATCGACCTGGGCGACCGGGGCGACATCTC
>JANMRJ010000624.1:0-3249 GCA_031370985.1 Acidimicrobiales bacterium | reverse complement strand
CCGCGCCCGGCCGCCGCCACTGGCGGCCCCGGTGGGTCCGGCGGCGGTTCGGGGCGGGCAGCCAGCGACTTGTCGACGCGCGTGGTGACGGGCGTCATCGCCGCCGGCGTCCTGCTCGCGGCCGCGGCCATCGGCTCGACGGCCCTCGTCCTGCTCGTGCTGGCCGCCGTCACCATGGCCGGCGCCGAGCTGTTCGGGGCCCTCCGGGCCCGCGGCTACCAGCCGGCGACGCTGCTCGGCCTGGTCGGCTGCGGGTCGATGGTGCTGGCCGCCTACAACTACGGTCTGGCCGCGTTCCCACTGATCCTCACCCTGGTCGTCATCTTCAGCTTCCTCTGGTACCTGGCCGGGGTGGTCCGTGCCAAGCCGACGATGAACATCGCGGTGACGGTGTTCGCCTTCGTGTACGTCGGGTTCCTGGGCAGTTTCGCCGCATTGTTCCTCGCAGTACCGAGAGAGCGCGGCGTGGGGCTGTTGCTCGGGGGGGTAATCTGTACCGTCGCCCACGATGTCGGCGCCTACCTGGTGGGCAAGTACTGGGGCAAGACCCCGCTGTCCGAGCTGTCGCCCAACAAGACCTTCGAGGGCCTGGTCGGCGGGGTGCTGGCGTCGGTCTTCGTCGCCCTGGTCCTCGTCAGCCGGATCGACCCGTGGGACGCCGGCAAGGCGTTCTGGCTCGGCGTGGTCGTCGCTATCGCCGCCCCCCTCGGCGACCTGTGCGAATCAATGATCAAGCGCGACCTGGGCGTGAAGGACATGGGCAAGCTGCTGCCCGGTCACGGCGGGGTGCTCGACCGGATCGACGCCCTGCTCTTCGTCATCCCGGCCACCTATTACCTCTGCGTCCTGCTCGGGACGATTTGACGACAATCAGTGTCGTCGGGTCTACGGGCTCGATCGGTACCCAGACCCTCGACGTGGTGGCGGCCGAGCCCGACCGCTACCGCATCGTCGCCCTCGGCGCGGCGCGATCGGTCGACCTGCTGGTCGCCCAGGCCCATGCCGTGCGACCGGAGCGGGTCGCCATCGCCGATGCCTCCCTGGCCGCTGAGCTGAAAGCCCGGGTGCCGAAGGGCACTGAGGTGTGGGCCGGGCCCGAGGCCCTCGCCGCCATCGCCCGGGAGGCCGAGGTCGTGGTCAACGGGGTGGTGGGCTTCGCCGGCCTGCCCGTCACCCTCGCCGCCCTGGAAGCCGGCCGGCGCCTGGCCCTGGCCAACAAGGAGTCGTTGGTCGCCGGCGGGCCGGTGGTGCAGCGGGCCCGGGCCACTCCTGGGGCGGAGATCCTGCCCGTCGACTCCGAGCACGCCGCCGTGCACCAGTGCCTGCGGTCGGCCGACCTCGACAGGTTGGCCCGGATCGTGCTGACCGCCAGTGGCGGGCCGTTCCGGGGCCGGAGCACCGCGGAGTTGGCCTCGGTCACGGTGGCCGACGCCCTGGCCCATCCAACGTGGGCCATGGGGCCGAAGATCACGGTGGACAGTTCGACGCTGATGAACAAGGGTTTGGAGGTGATCGAGGCCCACGAGCTGTTCGGGGTCGACTACGACCAGATCGAGGTCGTCGTCCACCCCCAGTCGATTGTCCACTCGATGGTCGAGTTCAGCGACGGCTCCACGATCGCCCAGTTGTCCCAGCCCGACATGCGCCTGCCGATCTCCTACGCCCTGGCCTATCCCGACCGGGGTCAGGTCGCGTTCGGGGCGCTGGACTGGTCACAGGTCGGCCGCCTCGATTTCGAGGCCCCCGACCGCGCCGCCTTCGGGTGCCTCGACCTGGCGTATGAGGCGGGCCGGGAGGGTGGGACGGCGCCGGCGTGGCTGAACGCGGCGAACGAGGTGGCCGTGGCCGCGTTCCTCGCAGGAATCATTTCCTGGAAATCCATCGCAGATGTATGCAAAGAGACGCTGGTACGGCATCATGGAACGAAGCCGGTGACCGTCGACGTTGTTCTTGACGCGGACCGGCTAGCGCGGGAACGAGCCAGGCGGGTCGTAGAACGGAGCGCAACAGCTTGACCTCGACCACCCCCACCCTGATGATTGACGAGCCGGTGATACCGGACCCTGATGTGCACAGCGCCGAGAGGCGCAAGCTCTTGATGCTTGCCGGCATCCTGGCCGGCGGGATCGGCCTTTCCCTCATGACCGGGACGTTCCCGGTCGTCGCGTTCTGCCTCGCCATGGCCGCGACGATCATGCTCCACGAGGCCGCCCACTTCGCCGCGGCCAAGTGGTCGGGCATGAAGGCCACGGAGTTCTTCTTCGGGTTCGGTCCCCGCCTGTGGTCGGTCCGCAAGGGCGAGACCGAGTACGGCATCAAGGCCATTCCCTTCGGCGGCTACGTGAAGATCATCGGGATGAGCAACCTGGAGCGGGATATCGATCCCGCCGACGAAGCCCGCACGTACCGGCAGGGCTCGTACCCCAAGCGCATGCTCGTCGCCATGGCCGGGGTGGCCACCCACTTCGCCATGGCCTTCCTCCTTCTCGTCCTGCTCCTCACCGTGGTGGGGGTTCCCAATTACGACAAGCCCAGCCTCACTGTCGGCAGCCTGAGCCGCCTCGAGACCGGGGCGAGCCCGGCCACCGATGCCGGCTTCAAGGTCGGTGACCGGATCCTCTCAGTCGCCGGTCGGCCCGTCGCCAGGTGGGACGATGTCCCCGCGCTGATCCGGGAGAGCCCCGGCCGCCCCGTCGCCTTCGTCGTCGAGCGCAACGGCCAGCAGGTCCCCCTCACCGCCACACCCGCCACCCTTGAGCGCGACGGCCAGACCCGCGGTTTCATCGGCGTTGGCCCCAAGCCCACTGTCGAGCACCGGGACCCGATTGCCGCCTCCGGCAAGGCCGTGGGCGACATCTGGGACCTGTCCGTCGGCTCACTGAAGGCCCTCGGCTCGTTCTTCACCCCTTCGGCGCTGCGTGACTACGCCGGCGAGCTGACCAACTCGAACAACGACAAGCCGGCGTCGGCCGACGACCAGCGCTTCGTGTCGGTGGTCGGCGTGGCCCGGATCGCCGGGCAGGCGGCCGAGAGCGGCATCTTCAACGTTGTCTACCTGTTGGTCCTGCTGAACATCTTCATCGGGGTGTTCAACCTGGTGCCGCTGCTGCCGCTCGACGGCGGGCACGTGGCCATCGGCACCTACGAGCGCCTGCGCTCCCGGGCCGGCCGGCGCTACCAGGCCGATGTCGGCAAGATGATGCCGGTCGCCGCCGCGGTCATCGTGATCCTGGTCCTGATCGGCGTGTC
>JANMRJ010000590.1:0-3240 GCA_031370985.1 Acidimicrobiales bacterium | reverse complement strand
TGTCGTGGCGGACGACCAGGACGGCGCTGGGCGAGGTGCGCAGGAAGTCCATGACGAAGAGCTTGGCCTTGGCATCGAGGTGGTTGGTGGGCTCGTCGAGGATCAGCAGCTCGCCGCCGGCCAGGAGCAGGCGGGCCAGTTCCAGCCGCCGGCGCTGGCCGCCCGAGAGGGCGCCGACGGGGAGCAGGAGAGCCTCGTCGCCGAGGTCGAGGCCCCGGGCGATGTTCTCCGCGGTGCGCTCGATGTCGTAGCCGCCGGCCAGGCGGAACTTCTCCTCGAGCTCGGTGTAGTGGTGGACCGCGGCGTCGAGGAGCTCGGGGTCCTTGGAGATCGTCGCCTTCTCGATCCCGTTCGAGGCATCGTGCACCAGCTCGTGTAGCGCGTGCAGGCGGCTGCCGGCGATCAGGTGGTCGTAGACCAGCATGTCGGCGACCTCGATGTGGGCCGCCGTCTCCTGGGCCAGCCAGCCCCAGGTGTCGGGCAGGCTGACCTCACCGGAGACGGGCGCCACCTCGCCGGCGAGGGTCTTGAGGAGGGTGGTCTTGCCGGCGCCGTTGGGGCCGACGAGGGCGACCTTCTCACCTTCCGCGATGCGGAAGCTGGCGTCGTCGAGAAGGACACGTGCGCCTATCTCAATACGGAGGGAGGAGACCTGAAGCGTCATGGGAGGGGATGGCCTTTCGTTTCACCAGTCCGGACATCCCGACCGCGGCCAGTTCCTATTCTACGACAGCTTCGCCACCTTGGTCGCCGGCCTAGCCGACCGACGCCGGCCGGTCGATGTCCCGGGTGCAGAACGCGCACACGATGGCGGCTACGGGCACGCTGCTCAGGCAGAAGTCGCACTCCTTGGTGAGCGACTCCACCTCGGGCTCGGTCTTGCGCCGGGTCATGAGGGCGTTCACCGGCTTGACCACGAAGAAGAAGACCGCGCCGGCGATGAGTAGGAAGGCGATCGCGTCGTTGAGGAAGTCGCCGTAGTTGAACGGGCTCTCGTTGATCGTGAACTTCAGCTCCGAGAAGTCCGCCTTGCCGGGGATGGCGATGAGCGGTGTGAGCAGGTTGGTCACGAACGACTCGATCAGCGTCGTGAATGCGACGCCGATCACCACGCCGACGGCCAGGTCCACCACGTTGCCTCGAAGAATGAACGCTTTGAAGTCCTTGAGCATGTGACGCCTCCGTAGCATCTGTCCCATGCGAGTACGCGTGGGATCGCTTGAAGCCTTGCAGACCGAAGGCCGACTGGTCGGGAAAGCCGCCGGGCACGGGGTGTGCGTGTTCTGGCACGAGGGTCGGGCCTACGCGCTCGACGACCGGTGCCCCCACATGGGCTTCCCCTTGCACCGGGGATCACTGGAGGCCGGGCTGGTCACCTGCCACTGGCACCACGCCCGGTTCGACCTCGCCTCCGGTGGCACGCTCGACCCGTTCGCCGACGACGCCCGCTCCTTCCCCGTTGAGGTGGAGGGCGACGATGTCTACCTCGTCGTCACCCCGCCCGATAACCGTGTCGACCAGCTACGCCGGCGGCTGGCCGAGGGCCTCGAGGGTGGCTTGACGTTGGTCACGTCGAAGGCGGTGCTCGGCCTGCTTGAGGCCGGCGTGCCGGCGGCGGAGATCGTGCGGGTGGGCGTGGAGTTCGGGACGGACAACCGGGCCCAGGGGTGGGGCTCCGGGCTCACCGTGCTCGTGGCCATGGCCAACCTGCTGCCCTGGCTCGACCCTGCTGACCACGCCCTGGCCCTGGTGCACGGGCTGGCGTTCGTGGCCCGGGACACCGCCAACCGCCCGCCCCGCTTCCCGCTGGCGCCGCTGGGCGACGGCACTGCCGCCCCCGTAGAGGCGGCACGCCTGGCCGATTGGTACCGGCGCTTCATCGAGACCCGCTCAGGTGACGCCGCCGAGCGGACCCTCGTCACCGCGTTGGCCACGGGGGCGGACGCGGCCACTGTCTCCGACATGATGACGGCCGCGGCCACCGACCACGTCTTCCTCGATGTCGGCCACACCCTCGATTTCACCAACAAGGCGTTCGAGGCCGTCGAGCACCTGGGGTGGGATGCAGCGGAGGCGGTGCTGCCGACGCTCACCGGCCAGACCGCCGGCGCGTCCCGGTCCGAGGAGGGCAGTCGCTGGCGCCACCCCCACGACCTCGCCGCCCTGGTGGCGTCGACCGAGGAGCGGCTGCCGGCGCTGCTGGCCGAGGGCCGGGCCCGCCATGGTGAGTTCGACGACGTGAGCGGGCTCGGCTGGCGGATGCTCGACGACGACCCGTTCGCCATGGTCGAGTCGCTGTGCGCCGCCATCCGCGCCGGCGCCACGCCCGAGCAGCTCGGCCGGGCCGTCGCCCTGGCCGCGGCCCTGCGCATCACCCGGTTCCACACCCAGAACGACTTCGGCGACTGGGACGCCGTCCACCACGGCTTCACCTACGCCAACGCCCTTCACCAGTGCCTCATCCGCCGGCCGTCCGACGACCTGGTGCGAGGCGTGCTTCACGGCGCGCTGCGCATCTACCTCGACCGGTTCCTCAACGTGCCGGCGGCCCGGTTGCCGGCGGCCGAGGACGCTGACGCGGACCTGGCCGACCTCCAGGCCTGTTGGGACGCGCAGGGCGGAGTCGACCGGGCCGGGGCGATCGCCTACGGGTGGCTGAAGGCCGGCGGGGACCAGCGCCGGCTGGTGGCCGCGCTGGGCCACGCCCTGCTGGCCGAGGACGCCGGCTTCCACTGGTTCCAGATCGTCGAGGCCGCCGTCCGCCAGCACGCGGCCTGGCCCGAGGGGTCGGAGGAGGCGGCGCTCATCCTCACCGGCGCGGCCCGCTTCCTGGCCGCTCACACGCCCACCCGCCGGGAGCTGCCCCACGTCGTGCGCACCGCGGCCCGCCTGCGCCGGGGCGACGACCTGTTCGAGGAGTCCTGACCGCAAGCGTTTGGTCATTCCTGAGGGCATCCCTCAGCAGGGCTCAGAGCCGTAGTCGTCGCCCGGCTCGGCATCGGCGCCCGGGCTGTCCTTGGGCGCTGCGTCTATTGGGGAACTGACTTCCCTGGCAACGACCTCGTGGATCGAGTGGCGCACATCGACCTCGGTACCCTCGGACATGGACTACGTGCCGGAGGGGCGCCGGCTTCCCGAGCACGCCCGGGACATGCTCACGCAGTCGCTGAACTCACTGGATGCGTCGCAGTTCCCACCGCCTGAGGAGATCGTTGCCTTGATTGCCGCCGATCTCGTGGC
>JANMRJ010000582.1:0-9661 GCA_031370985.1 Acidimicrobiales bacterium | reverse complement strand
CAACGCCAGCAGCACGTTGACATCGAGCAGCGCCCTCACGCCAGGTCGTCGTCGAGTAGGTGCTCGATGAGCTCGTTGGACACCGCCGGCCCCCGCCGGGGGAACGGGGCGAACCCGTGAACGTCGTGTTCGTCGGACGCTTCCTGGGGCGGCGCGCCCTGGGTGTTCAGTCCAGCGCGGGCCAGATCGGAAACGACATCGCCGATGGGGCGCCCCTCCCGGCGCGCCCGCTCCCGAGCCGCGAAAAGCACGTCGTCGGCGATGGTCAGCGTTGTGCGCACGCATCTGATGCTAGTGCATCACACAACAACGGGAGGCCGGCGCCGCCAACGGCCGAAGGGCATCTTTGCCGTGATAGGTCCGACTGATAGGGCGGTTCAAGCGTGGCTGGCGAGTGCTCAAAGGTGTCCGTCACTCTCCCCGCCGGGTTGCTGGAGCGGATTCGCACTCGGGTCGGCACTCGGGGACTATCCGGGTACGTAGCCAAAGCGCTCGAGGAGGAGGAGCGTCGAGCTGCCTTGCGAGCCTGGCTCGCAGACCAAGCGGTCGAGCACAGGCCCGTCCCCGCCGCCGTGCTGGAGGAGGTCCGCCAGGAGTGGCTCGGCGACGCCAGCACCAACGGCTGAAGACCCCGGAGATGAACGGGTGTCGGTGGTTCCCGTCTGACCCTGCTCAGCGGCGCGGGCCGGGCGTTCCGCCCCTTTGACGGAGCCGGAGGACCGGCGCCGGCGGGGGGCCGATCCATTCCTCGACGAGCTCGGCGCCTCGTAGCGCCCACTCCTCGGAGGTGAGGGCGTAGCGGATGTGGTCCTCCCACTGGCCGTTGATGGCCAGATAGCGGACGGCGACGCCTTCCTCGCGGAGCTCGAGCTTCTCGGCTACCCGCCGGCTGGCCCGGTTGTGGGGGATGACGGCGACCTGGAGGCGGTGCAGGCGGAGGTCCTCGAAGGCGAAGCGGGCGACCGCCACCAGCGACTCGGGCACGTAGCCGTTGCCGGCGCGGGCCTCGTCCATCCAGTAGCCGACGTAGCTGTTCTGGAACGGGCCCCGCTGCACGCCCGACAGGTTGATCTCCCCGGCCAGGGCCCAAGCGGCCCCTTGAGCGGGAGGCACTGCGCCATCGACGAAGATGCCGAACCCGTAGCCGGTGCCGAGTTGCCACTCCCGTTCACGAGCGCCGCAGCGGGCGTTGAACGCCGGCTTGCTCTCGGTGTCGTCGGGCTGGCCGGGCGGCGGCTTCGGCTCCCACCTGAGCAGCCACTCCCGGTTGCGCTGGCGCACCTCGCGCCAGGCGTCGAAGTCGCTGAGGACGAGGGGACGGAGCAGCACCCGTCTGCCGCGGAGCTCAGTGGGAAGAGGGCCGGGCGCCACGACGGGGACTCTACCCACGCAGGCTGTCACGGCGTTCAGCCACGCAGGCCGTTACTGCGTTCAGCCACGCAGGCTGTCACGGCGTTCAGCCACGCAGGCTGAGCACGAGGCCGTCGAGGATGTCGGCCTCGCTGACGAGGCACTCGGCGATCTCGAAGAAGCGCATGATGGCCACCACGATTACCGCCCCGCCGACGATCACATCGGCCCGGGCCTCCTCGAGGCCGGGGTTGTAGAGGCGCTGTCGGCGGTTCTCGGTGGCGAGGGTGCGGAAGACGTCCTCCGCTGCGGCTCGGGTGAGCACGAAGTGATGGATGCGGTCGCGGTCGTACGCCGCCAGGCCCAGCTCGACCGCGGCCATGGTGGTGACGGTGCCGGCCAAGCCGACGAAGCGGCGGACATCGGCCACCGCGGGGATGACACGAGCCACGTCCTCGAGGTGGACGCGCACGATGTCGAGCGCCTGGCTGAGCTCCTCGGGCGCCGGCGGGTCGGAGTGGAGGAACTTCTCGGTCAGGCGGACGCAGCCCATGTCCGTCGACAGCACCCCGTCGGGCTCGCGGGACCCGACTGCGAACTCGGTGGACCCGCCGCCGATGTCGGCGACGAGGAACGGCCCGTCGTCGGGGTCGAGGTCGGCGGTGGCGCCGAGGAACGACAGGCGGGCCTCCTCGTCGCCGCCCAGCAGCTCGGGCGTGACGCCGACGGCGGCAGTGGCAGCGGCGAAGAAGTCGTCGCGGTTGCCGGCGTCGCGGGCCGCAGACGTGGCGGTGATGCGGACCTTCTCGACACCGTGGCGGTCCATCACCTCCCGGTACTCGGCAAGCACGGCGACGGTGCGGGCGACGGCGTCGGTGGCCAGCCGGCCACTGGCGTCGACCCCCTGGCCGAGCCGGGTGATGCGCATGAGCCGCTCGACGGTTCTCAATTGCGGCTCTCCGCCGACGGTCCTTCCCGATTCGTCGGCCACCAGGAGCCGGGTGGAGTTGGTGCCGCAGTCGATGCCGGCGAGCATCATGAGATCCTCGTCGCGACCCAGCGGCCGATGGGGTCGTCGCCGCCGGCCAGGTGCCAGGCGTAGTGGGCGTGCAGGCACTTCACACCCTTGCGGGTGCCGGCGACGCCTCCCGACGGTCTGGGGCCGGTGTGATCTGCCGGCAGGGCGGCGTCGCGCTCGGCGGCGTAGCGGGCATGCGCGGCGGCTACCTCGACGGGGTCGATGTCGGCTTCCGCCGCTCGTACCCCTCCGCCGGCCTCGAGGGTGCTGACAACGCGGCGCAGGTCGTCGTCGACCAGCCAGTAGCGGGTCGGCATCGGTGTGCCGTCGGCCAGCAGTGGCGCGTTGCGGATGACGATCGGCCGGCCGTCGTCGCCGCGCACGACGACCTCGAAGTCGCCCTGCGGGGGGCGGCCCAGCAGGAGTGTCACCGCGTCGTGGTCATCCATCGAGGCGGCTCATGAGTTCCCGCGCCAGGCGGGGGCCGGTGGCCGCGTCATCGTGCTTTAGGAAGACGTAGGCGTCACGGCCCTCGGCGGCCACCTTGGCCAGGCGCTCGGCCCACCCGTCGAGGTCGGCCGGCGTGTACTCGGCCCGGCGCAGGCGGACGTAGGCGACCGGGCCGACGTTGTTGATGGCGGGCGCCGGCCGCTCGTCGGTGTCGCTCACGACGGGGGTGGCCCCGCCGGCGTCGAGGGCGTCGAGCACGTCGGGGCGGTCCCACGCCGGCCCCAGCTCGAACGCCGCCGGCACGGTGAACGCCCCGAGGATGCGGCCAAGGCGGTCGAGGTCCGGCCGCTGGTGGGGGAGCGACACCATCGCCGGCCCCAGCGCCGGGCCGAGGGGCGCCACGGCGGCCAGGAAGGCGCTCACCCGGTCCTCGACGCCGTCGAGGTCACGCCGGTGGGAGATGCCCATGTGGGCCTTGGGGGCGAACCGGAAGCGGGGCGGCACTGTGTCCCGCCAGCGGGTGAGGGCCACCTCCGACGGCAGCCGGCGGTAGGTGGCGTGGGCCTCGACGGTGGCGAACTCGGTGGCGTAGACGCCCAGCATGCGGGCCGCTGACGTCTTCGGCGGATAGACGGTGCCCACCCACGCCGGGTACGACCACCCGCTCGTTCCGACCCGGACGACAGCCACCGGTCCAGGCTAGCTAGGGGACGGAACCGGATCAGAAGATCGAGGTGATGCGGTCCAGCAGGGACTTCGACTTCTTCGGCTCGGGCGCCGGCGGTTCGGGCGCCGGCGCGGTCGACGATGTGGTCGCCGGTGGCGTCTTGGCCCGGGGCTGGATGAAGTAGGTCTCCTCGCCCGGCTTGACCAGGTTGTACTGGCGGGCCAGGCGCTCGATCTCCGGGTCGGAGCGGAGCTCGTCGGTCCGGGCCTGGAGGGCCTGGTTCTCCGACGCCAGGGCCGCCTCCTGGGCGACGAGGGCCCGCAGGTCGCGGCGCTGGCCGAGCCAGGCCTTGGTCGGGAAGACCGCCAGCGCCATCACGCCGATGAGCGCCAGCGCGGCGACGGCCACGCCGGCCCGGCCTTTCATCAGCTCCCGCCGTCGGTCCGCCGGGCCAGGGCGCCGGCGCCACGGAAGGCCGCGTTCTCGCCCAGCTCTCCCTCGATGCGCAGCAGCTGGTTGTACTTGGCCACCCGCTCAGAGCGGGCCGGGGCGCCGGTCTTGATCTGCCCGCAGTTGGTGGCCACGGCCAGGTCGGAGATGGTGGTGTCCTCGGTCTCGCCGGAGCGGTGCGACATCACCGCCCCGTACCCGGAGCGGGTGGCCAGGGCGACGGTGTCGAGCGTCTCGGTCAGCGTGCCCACCTGGTTGGGCTTGACCAGGATGGCGTTGGCGACGCGGGCCGTGATGCCCCGCTCCAAACGGGCGACGGCGGTCACGAACAGGTCGTCGCCGACCAGCTGCACCCGCCCGCCCGCGGCCCGGGTGAGGGTGGCCCAGCCGTCCCAGTCGTCCTCGGACATGCCGTCCTCGACCGACACGATCGGGTGGCGATCGCAGAGGTCGGCCAGCCACGCCGCCATCTCGTCGGAGCCGAGGGTGCGACCCTCGCCGGCCAGGCCGTAGGTGCCGGTGGCGGCGTCGTAGATCTCGGTGGCGGCCACGTCGAGGGCCAGGGCCAGCTGCTCGCCGGGCACGTAGCCGGCAGCTTCGATGGCCTCGACGAGGATGCGCACGCCGTCCTCATTGGAGGCCAGGTTGGGAGCGAACCCGCCCTCATCGCCGACCGCGGTCGACAGGCCCCGGGCGTCGAGCAGGCCGGCGAGGGCGTGGTAGGTCTCGACACCCCACCGCAGGCCCTCGGCGAAGGACACGGCGCCCACGGGCACCAGCATGAACTCCTGGACATCGAGGTTGTTCGGGGCGTGGGCGCCGCCGTTGAGCACGTTCAGCATCGGCATGGGCAGGACGTGGGCGTTGGTGCCGCCGAGGTAGCGGTAGAGCGGCAGGTCGAGCTCGTCGGCCGCGGCCCGGGCGACAGCCAGGGACACGCCGAGGACGGCGTTGGCGCCGAGGCGGCCCTTGTTGTCGGTGCCGTCGAGGGTGATCAGCTGGTCGTCGATGCCGCGCTGGTCGAGCGCGTCCCAGCCCCCGAGGACATCGGCGATCTCGCCGTTGACCGCGTCGACCGGGCCCGACACCCCCTTGCCGGCCCATTCCTTGCCGCCGTCACGAAGCTCGACCGCCTCGTGGGCACCGGTGCTCTTGCCCGACGGCACGCTGGCCTGGCCCCGGGCCCCGCTTTCGAGCACGACGGTGACCTCGACGGTCGGGAAACCCCGCGAGTCGAGGATTTGCCGGCCGTTGATCTGCTCGATGGCGCTCACGCTGTGCCCCTGTTGCCTTCGTTATTGATTGTGGAGGTGTTATTGATTGTGGAGGTGTTGCTGATGTGGACAAAGTTAGCGGAACGACGCCCGATCGCCGGTTCATCTGGGGTACAACAGGCTATGACGCCCGACGCTGGCGCAGCGACCTGAGCATGTTCGACCTCCTGGTCCTCGCTGTGTTGGTCCTGGCCGCCCTGGGCGGCTACCGCATGGGCTTCCTGGCCCGGGTGGCGTCGTGGGTCGGGCTGGCCGGTGGGCTGTTCGCTGCCGCTCGCCTCGGCCCGGTGGTCCTCGACCGCTACGACGCGGGCGGGCCGGAGACGCGGCTCGTGGTGGTGCTCGGGCTGTTCCTCATCCTGACCACCGCCGGCGCCAGCCTCGGGGCGGTCGCCGGCGCCAGCGTCCGCCGGCTGCTCCCGCCAGGGACCGGCCTCCGGACTGCCGACCGGGTGGCCGGCGGGGCGGTCGGTGCCCTGGGTGGGCTGCTGATGGTGTGGCTGCTGGTGCCGATCCTGGCCGTCGTGCCGGGGTCGCTGTCGGAGATCGCCCGCAACTCGACCATCGCCCGCAACATCGACCGCTTCGGGCCGGCGACGCCTCAGGCCCTCGAAGACCTGCGCCGGCAGGTGTCCGATGTCAACTTCCCCGAGGTGTTTTCCCGCCTGGGGCCGTCGCCGCGGACCGGCCCGCCGCCCGGCGCAGTCGCCCTCCCTGCCGCTGTACGCGACCGGGTGGCCCTCTCGACGGTGAAGGTGAGCGGCACGGCCTGCGGCCGGGTGCTCTCCGGCAGTGGCTTCTCGCCGGCGGCGGAGATCATCGTCACCAACGCCCACGTGGTCGCCGGCGTCGACCGGCCCAGCGTCCTGAAGCCTGACGGCAAGCGCTTGGCGGCCACCGTCGTCGTCTTCGACCCCAACCGCGACCTGGCCGTCCTCCGGGTGCCCGGGCTCGGCCAGACGGCACTGCCGGTGGCCGACGCCAGCAACGGGGACGAGGGCGCGGTCTACGGACACCCCGGGGGCCAGGACGAGCTGGAGATCATTCCCGCCCGGGTCGAGTCCAAGGTGAACGCCCAGGGCCGTGACCTCTACGGCGACCGCCCGATCCGCCGGCAGGTCCTGATCCTGGCCGCCGCCCTGGCCCCCGGCGACTCGGGGGGCGCCCTGGTCGACACCAGCGGCCGGGTGGTGGGTGTGGCCTTTGCGGTGGCGCCCGACAAGGAGGCGACGGCCTACGCCCTGGCCAGCGAGGAGTTGCGGGCCGTGCTCGAGGTGTCGCGGGCGTCGGAGGTCGACACCGGCCCCTGCGTGCGTAGCTGAGCCACTCCGGAGGGGGCTCGGCAGGGAGGCGGTAGGCTGAATGTCGTGGCGAGATTCGGTGCGGTCATCACGGCGATGGTCACGCCCTTCGACGGCGCCGGCGCCCTTGACCTTGATGGCGCCGTCGGGCTGGCCCGCTGGCTGGCTGACCACGGCAGCGACGGCCTGGTCGTCGCCGGCACCACAGGGGAGGGCTCCACCCTCACCGACGACGAGCGGCTCGACCTGCTCCGTGCTGTCACCGCGGCGGTGACGATCCCCGTGATCGCCAACACGGGCAGCAACGACACTGCTCATTCGGTGCACCTCACCCGCCAGGCGGCGGCGTGCGGCGCGGCCGGCGTGCTGGCCGTCACCCCGTACTACAACCGTCCGTCACAGGCCGGGCTCGAGGCGCACTTCCGGGCCATGGCCGAGGCCACCGACCTGCCAGTCATGCTTTACGACATCCCGGTCCGCAGCGGCCGCAAGATCAGCCACGAGGTGCTGGTCCGCCTGGCCCACGAGGTGGCGAACATCGTCGCGGTCAAGGATGCGGCGGCCGACGTGGCGGCCACGGCCCGGCTTATTGCCGCGGTGCCCGACCGCTTCGAGGTCTACAGCGGCAACGACGACCACACCTTGGCGTTGCTGGCCCTGGGCGCGGTCGGCGTGGTTGGCGTGGCCACCCACTGGATCGGCCTGGAGATGGCGGAGGTGATCGCTGCCGCCGGCAAGGGCGATCTGGCCACCGCACGAGAGATCAACGGCCGCCTGCTCGAGTCCTATGTCTTCGAGTCGGGCGAAGCCGCCCCCAACCCCATCCCGGCCAAGGCCATGATGCGCACCCTGGGCCTGGCGGTCGGCGAATGCCGCCTGCCCATGGGCCCCGCGCCCGCTGGCCTTGAAGACCGGGCAAGAGAGGTCTACGCACACCTGCATGGCTAAAAAAGCTCCGAACGCCCGCGCCGCCTCCAACGCCCGCGCTGGCTCCAATGCCCGCGCTGGCTCCAGTGACAGCGTACGCATCACCTTCCTCGGCGGCCTGGGCGAGATTGGGCGCAACTGCGCCTGCATCGAGCAGGACGGCCGCATCATGATCCTCGACTGCGGGCTGATGTTCCCCGACGCCGAGATGCCCGGTGTCGACCTGGTCCTCCCCGACTTCACCTGGCTGCGCCAGAACGCGTCGCGGGTCGAGGGCTGCATCCTCACCCACGGCCACGAGGACCACATCGGCGCCCTGGGCTTCCTCCTGCGCGACCTGTCGTTCCCGATCTACGGCTCCGCGCTCACCCTCGGCCTGGCCAAGAACCGCATCGACGAGGCCGGCATGCTGGGCCGGACCAAGCTCATCCCCGTCGTCGACGGCGAGCGCCGGCGCATCGGCCCGTTCGACTGCGAGTTCATCCCGGTCACCCACTCGGTGCCCCACGGCTTCGCCACCGCCTTCCACACCCCCCAGGGCGTGATCCTGCACTCGGGCGATTTCAAGCTCGACCTGACCCCGGTCGACGGCCGGGTCACCGACCTGGCCCGCATCGGGGCCATCGCCAAGGAGTCGGGCATCCGGCTCCTGCTGGCCGACTCCACCAACGCCGAGGAGCCGGGCCACACCGTCAGCGAGCGGTCGGTGGGCAAGGTCCTGCGGGAGATCTTCGCCGCCAACCAGGGCAAGCGGATCATCACCGCCTGCTTCGCCAGCCACATCCACCGCGTCCAGCAGATCGCCGACGCCGCCATCGCTAACGGTCGCACCATTGCCACATTGGGTCGGTCGATGATGAAGAACGTCGCCCTGGCCCGGGAGATGGACCTGCTCCACATCCCCGACGCTTCGCTCGTCGACATCGAGAAGATCGACCAGTTCCCGCCCGGCAAGGTGTGCGTCATCTCCACCGGGTCCCAGGGCGAGCCCATGTCCGCCCTCTCGCTCATGGCCGCCGGCGAGAACAAGTGGATCAAGCTCACCGAGGACGACGTGGTCATCCTCAGCGCCCACGCCATTCCCGGCAACGAGTACAGCGTGAACAAGGTGATCGACGGTCTGTACCGGCTGGGCGCCGAGGTCGTGCACTCGGGTATGGCCAAGGTGCACGTCACCGGCCACGCCATGCAGGGCGAGCTCAAGACCTTGCTGTCGATCGCCAGGCCGGAGCACTTCATCCCGGTCCACGGCGAGTTCCGCCACCTGACCCACCACGCCCGGCTCGCCATGGAGATGGGCGTGCCCGTCGCCAACGTGCTGCTGGCCGAGGACGGCGACGTGGTCGAGCTGAGCGACAAAGGTCTCGACTTCGTCGACTCGGTGCCGTCGGGCTACCTCTACGTCGACGGCATCGTGGGCGATGTCGGCCACGGCGTCCTGCGTGACCGCAAGGTGTTGGCCGAGGAGGGTGTGATCGTGGTGGTCGTGGCCGTCGACGCCACCTCTGGTGAGATCCTCACCGGCCCGGAGATCATCACCCGGGGCTGGGTCCACGCCCCCGAGGCCGAGGATCTGCTGGAGGAGGCCCGCCAGCGGGTCACCGAGGCCCTCGAGAGCTCGACCGACGCCGGCAACCTCGACTTCGACACATTGAAGCGCCAGATCCGCCAGGCCCTCGGCCGCTTCGTGAACGAGAAGACCAAGCGCCGGCCGATGATCGTGCCCGTCGTCATGGAGGCCTAACGAGCGGCAATTCAGGCCAGGAGGGCTTACGGGTGGAACACACGCCACGCTTGCCGAAACGGGGGTCAGGGGGCGCTCAGGCGACTTCCACGGCGTCCTTCAGCGTGGCGGGGACCTTGTCGGGGAACGACACGACGAGATGACGGTCGAGGGCTATGGCAACCCGAGCGAGGGTGTCAAGGCGGTTGCGGGCGCCGCCGCCCTCCTCGAGACGCGAGATGACCGACTGTGTCGTCGCCATACGGGCGGCAAGCTCTCGTTGGCTTAGACCAGCCTCGGTGCGAAGGTCATAGATGAGCTGACCGAGCGCGAGATTCTGGCTCACAGCAGAGCGCTTTTCCGCGGGCGCTCCTCGATACGGTCCGCAACCCAGGCGATGAAGTCGACCTCGGACATCTCACCCGCGGCGACAGCGACCATGACCGCCACTGTCTCGCCACCGCCTGGGCCATCCCCCGGCGGTGGGGTCCAGCTTCGGCC
>JANMRJ010000556.1:0-2401 GCA_031370985.1 Acidimicrobiales bacterium | reverse complement strand
GGGTGGCGATGATCGTCGGCGGTGTTCCCGTCGTCGTCCCGGTGAACTTTGCCCTCCTCGACGGTGATGTCGTCTTCCGCACCGGCACCGGAAGCAAGCTGGCCGCCGCCGTCGAACGCAACTTGCTGACGCTCGAGGTTGATTCGGTCGACATCACGACGCGTTCGGGATGGAGCGTCCTCGTCACCGGCGGCGCGTCGGAGATCACCCGGCCCGACGAGCTGGCCGCCGCTGCGGCGCTGGACCTGCACTCATGGGTGGCCGGCCGCGGGCGGTACATCCGGATCCGTTCCGAAGCGGTCAGCGGGCGCCGGCTGCACTGACGTCAAAGGGACGAACGGCCCCTTTTTCGACCGACCAGGGACCCTGGTCGCCAGCTGCCGGTTTCACGAGGATGGACCCATGACGACGACACTCCGCCACGCCCCGGTCCCCACCGCGTCACCTTCGCCGCGTCCAGCCCGCTCGTCCCACCCGATCCCCCCTGGGCGGCGGGACGGCTTGATGTTCGTGGCGGTCATCGTCTCCGGCATGGCGCTCGTCGCCGGCATCTTCGGCGTCGGCCTGGGCTACCGGGCCATCGACGAGGCCAGGTCGGGGTCGAGGTCAGGCTCCGCCTCCGCCTCCGCATCGGGTGCCGCCGGGGCGAGCACTGCCAGTCTGCACCTGGGCGAGTTCGCCATCTCGCCGGCGTCGGTCAAGTTGGCCTCGGGTGGCACGCTCGATGTCCACAACGACGGCGTGGTTGCCCACAACGTCGCCATCGAGGGCACCGACCTGATCTCGCCGATGCTCGCCGCCGGCGAGACCGCCCACCTCGCGCTCGGCGGGCTGGCGGCCGGCACGTACACGCTCATCTGCCAGGTTGTCGGCCACGCCGACGCCGGCATGCGCAGCACGCTTGTCGTCACGGCCGGCGCCGGCGGGGCAGCCGCCGCGACCGCGGCCATGCCCGGCATGGCGAGCGCCGGCGGTACCTCGAAGATGACCAGCGAGCAGATGGACGCGGCGATGGAGAGGTCCATCAAGGCGTTCCCGGCCAAGACCCAGGGCGTCGGCGGCCAGGACTTGGCGCCCAAGATCCTGGCCGACGGCACCAAGCAGTTCGAGATGACCTCCTCGGTCGTCAAGTGGGAGGTCGAGCCGGGCCGGACCGTCGATGCATGGACCTACAACGGCACCTTCCCCGGGCCCACGCTGCGGGCCGAGTCAGGCGACAAGGTCCAAGTCGTCCTCCACAACCAGCTTCCCGAGTCGACCGCCATCCACTTCCACGGCCTGATCACGCCCAACGCAGCCGACGGGGTGCCCTACATCACCCAGCCTCCGATCAAGCCCGGCGAGACGTACACCTACTCCTTCGTCGCCCAGTCGACGCCGGCCGTAGGCATGTACCACTCCCACCACAACGCGGTCACCCAGGTCCCCGACGGCCTGGCCGGTACGTTCCTCGTCGGGCACCTGCCCGTGCCCGCCGGCGTCACCGTCGCCCAGGAGCAGATCATGATGACCAACGACGCCGGGGCCATCGGCTTCAGCCTGAACGGGAAGTCGTTCCCCGCCACCGCTCCGGTGGTGGCCAAGCAGGGCGACTGGATCCAGGTCCACTACCTGAACGCGGGCGTGATGGCCCACCCCATGCACCTCCACGGGATGCCGCAGCTCGTCATCGCCAAGGACGGCTACCCAGTGCCCCAGCCCTACCAGGCCGACACGATCATGGTCGCCCCGGGCGAGCGCTACACCGTCCTGGTGCATGCCACCGAGGTCGGCACCTGGGCCTGGCATTGTCACATCCTCAGCCACGCCGAGCGGGCCGACGGGATGTTCGGCATGGTCACCGCCCTGATCGTGGCGTAGCCCCTACGCCGCTCCGGGCCACCACAGGGCCACCACCCGGTGTTCTTGCGGTGGGCGGGCGTGAAGGTAGGCCTCGATCTCGGCGTCGCGCTCGGGGCCGACGTAGAGCCGGCGCCGGCTGAAGGCGACGAGCTGCGGCGTGACCTCCTGCACCCGGGCCGGGAGCACCATGTCCTCCCTGTCGGCGTCGAGGCCCATGGCGCCCAGCACGGCCTGGGCCTCATCGGCGACCGACCACGCCGGCCGCTCGATCCCGTGGATCAGCTTCCAGAGCGGGTCGAACGCAGCCAGCGGCGAGCGGTCGGACAGCTCGACGACTACCCGGATGCGGGCCCGCTCGGTCAAGGCGGTGACGAAGTCCTCGATCTCTTCGACCCGGTACACGGCGTGGTGGCAGATGGCCACGTCGGCCGGCCCCACCTCGCCGGCCACGTCGGGCCATCCGCCCATGACCGAACGGGTCGCCACGCCGGCCTCGCCTGCGCTGGCCTCGAAGGACTCGAGCATCCCCGGCAACGGGTCGACGCCGACGATGAGGCCA
>JANMRJ010000544.1:0-1128 GCA_031370985.1 Acidimicrobiales bacterium | reverse complement strand
GCGTCAGGGCAGAGCCCGGATCATCCCACCGTCGACCGGCACGATCGCGCCGCTGACGTAGCTCGCCGCCGGCGACAGCAGGAAGGCCCCGATCCGCCCGACCTCGCCCGGGTCTCCGTAGCGCCCGAGCGGGATCCGGCCGATCTGCTCGCGTTCGATGTCCTCGATCGGACGGCTCGTCGCGGCCGAGCGCAGTCCATCCAGATGGGCGATCCGGGCGGTCGCCACCCGGCCGGGCGCCAGCCCGTTGATCCGGATCGGGGCGATCTCGGCGGTCAGCGACTTGATCAGCCCGACCAGGCCCGGACGCAGGACGTTCGAGGTCGTGAGCCCCGGGATCGGCTCGCGCACGGAGCTCGACAGGATGATCAGGATCGCGGGCGCAGCCGATTCGCAGAGGTGGGGAAGGGCCGCCCGGATCAGCCGGAGCGCGGACCACAGGACGCCATCGATCGCAACGGTCCACGCCGCGTCGTCGAGGGCGTCGAAGTCGCCACCGGGCGGGCCGCCGGAGTTCACCACGAGCAGGTCGAGCCCACCAAGCCGGCTCACGGCGGCTGCAACCGCTGATGCCGGCCCGTCCGGGGTCGAGAGATCGCCAGGAACGGGAACGGCCGCGATCAGACGCGCCTGGGCGTCAAGTCGCTCGCCGGGTCGGGCGGCGAGCCCGACGGACGCGCCTTCGGCCGCCAGGACGGTCGCGATCGCCGCCCCGAGCCCGCTCGAGCCGCCACCGACCAGGGCACGCAGCCCGGTGAGACCGAGATCCATCGCGCCATCGTAGGGGCTGCCCGGCCTCGGCGCCTCCCGGCCCGACGCGCCGACGTTTCGGGTCAGGCCGGACCGGGACGCGAGATGTTGACCGCCCACCAGCGCTCGAAGCCATCGCCACGGACGGCAAAGACATACCGCCCGAGCGACCAGCTCGAGTCCGGCGCGCCGCTCCGACCGTCGCCGCCTCCGCTACCCGCGCCTCCGCTACCCGGGGTCGCGCCGCCGCCACGCGCGCCCGAGGCGCTGCTCCCGCCGACGGCCCCAATGCTGCCGGCACCCGGGCTGAACAGGGCGCCGAGGTCGGTCGGCCAGTCGGGGACGAGCGATTCGAGGCGGACCGCGACCGCGGTCTCG
>JANMRJ010000506.1:0-1135 GCA_031370985.1 Acidimicrobiales bacterium | reverse complement strand
GCCGTCCGCCTGGCCCGGCTCCTCGCCGGCCTGATGCCCGACGAGCCCGAGGTGATCGGCCTCCTCGCACTTCTCCTGCTGACCGAGTCCCGCCGGGCCGCCCGCATGGCGCCCGACGGGTCGCTCGTCCTCCTCCCCGACCAGGACCGGTCACGCTGGGACCGGGCCCTCATCGCCGAGGGCCACGCGCTGGTGAAGGCGTGCATCCGGCGCAACCAGCCCGGGCCCTACCAGCTCCAGGCCGCGATCAACGCCGTCCACAGCGACGCCCCGACTGCGGCCGGCACCGACTGGGAGTCGATCCTCGCCCTGTACGACCAGCTCCTTGCTGCGTCGCCGACGCCGGTCGTGGGGCTGAACCGGGCCGTCGCGGTGGCCGAGGTCCACGGCCCCGAGGCGGCGCTGCTCGAAGTCGACACCCTCGACCTCGACGCGTACCACCTGTTCCACGCCACTCGGGCCGACCTCCTCCGCCGGCTCGGTCGCGCGGCCGAGGCCGCTGGCGCGTACGACGCCGCCATCGCTCTCACGGCCAACGCGGCCGAGCGCCGCTTTCTGGAGGCCCGCCGGCGCTCCATGCCCACGGCCTGACCGGTCCCAGCAGTCTGTCGCTACTCCGGTGTGGCTCGAAGCCGACGCCCCAAGCTCGCGACAGAGACGTTCCGGCGGGCGGCAATTGGGACGACCACGGCGAGCACCGGCAGCACCATCAACAACACCAAGCTGCCCGGTCCGACTCGACCCACCGTCGCCTCCCAATTCTCACCGGCGGTGGCCACGATCGGTGCGAGCAGGAGTCCCCACAGCCAGAGAGCTCGCGGGACCCGGGGCAGCCGGTCTCCCGCCCAGCGTTTTGGCACCAGTAGTGACAGAAACAGCCCACCGGCCACGATGACAGACGCGACGTGTGCGCCAACGACGATTCCGTGCTCCCCTCCTGCCGCTGCAACTGCCGCCGCTTCGCCGAAGAGGAGGAGCGCGAGGGCGAGGGGCTTCCAGCACGGAGCGACGACGGGCAGGCTCGGCTGGTCGAAGAAGGCATCCTGGGCACGACGGTCCCAGTACGACCAGGCGCCCCCAACCAAACGCAGGGCGCACCACGTGACAACCAGGACAGCGGCCACGGCGACGGCGG
>JANMRJ010000486.1:0-2275 GCA_031370985.1 Acidimicrobiales bacterium | reverse complement strand
TGATGTGGTCGAAGTGCAGGTTGTCTGTGCTGCCGCACTTCACGCAGTTAAGGGCATGAGGACCTCAGGCTCGGCCTGTCCGGCTCGCCCAGGTCTCCAGGTGCGCGAATGCCGCGTCCTGCATCGCCTGGCTAAACCAGTGCGGGCCTTCGTAGAACTCACCCACGTACGCGTGTGGAGCTCTGGCGGCCGAGAAGAGGGCGGCGATCCGCTCGTGGGCGGCACGCATGCCCTCGACCGGGAACAACTCGTCGCCCAGGACGTACTGGACGACTAGGGGCACGGGAGCGCGGCAGGCGGCTAAGTCCGGCCAGTCAGCCCGTCTCGCAAGTCCGGGCGGGAAGAACATCCAGGTGTGCGGTGCGACGTGCCGATCTAGCAGGTGCCGGTAGGTCGACATCATGGCAACGACAACCGAGATCGTGATGTCATCGGATGTGGCCTGTAGCAGCGCTGCCCTGCACCCACCGCCTGATAGGCCTATGCATCCAACGCCGTCCGACAGCACGTCGTCGCGGCTCATCAGGTAGCTGACGGCGACCCGGTCCTCGTACGAGACGACGCCGGCCAGCGTTGTCCCGAGCAGCGAGCAGTACTTTTCAACGACGTCCTCGTGCCCGCGCGCGGCCCGGTTGTAGGAAGCCACATCGCCAGAATCGACCATCTCCAGCGGATCGGGCGCCATCCAGTCCGAGGTCGGTACCCGACGGGTTCGGGAACCAACGAGGTTGTCTGCAAAGCGGCGACTCCCCCACAGGAAGACGTCAGGAACGAGAACCGCGAAGCCCCGCATCGCCAACCGGTTAGCGAACGCGAGCCCTTCGTACTTCGCGCGACGGAGTTCGCTCACGCGAGGGTCGGGGCCGTCGGGACCGTCGGCGATCTTCTCCTTGCCTAGCAGCTTGAAGGCGCTGTGGTCGTGTAACGCCAGCACGCCGGGCAGTGAGCCGGTAGCGGCTGCAGGGCGGAGCAGCCAGGCTTCTGTACGTGGCCCATAGCCAACCGACCAGGAGATCGCCTGGCCCGTAATGCCATCCCTCTCCCAAGTCCGTTCGACGCGTGGCTCGATCGGCGTCGCGTGTCCCGGGAAGCCGAGCATCGTGCGAACCTCACCCGGCGTTAGCTCCGGCTTGCCAGGCGCCCTAGAGGTGGCCCTCGCGCGCGCGAACTCCACCCAGTCGCTGTAGTCGCCGAGATCCTGGTAGCTCACGACTCCGTCACCGCTCAACGCCCGCCGTCAGGCCGGCCACCAGGTAGCGCTGGAAGAACACGTAGGCGACGATGCCCGGGATCGTCGTCACCAATGCGCCCGCCATAACAGGCCCCAGGTTCGCGCTGTGCTGCGACGCCAGTGTGGCCAAGCCGACGCTAGCCGTCTGGGTGTCGCTGCCTTGCATGAACAGCAACGCAACCAGAAAGTCGTTCCAGACAATAATGAAGACGAGGACACCGACAGTCACCATCGCTGGCATCGATAGCGGCAAGATGATCCGCCGGAAGATCCGCACGTATGAAGATCCGTCGACGAGTGCGCTCTCTATCAGGCTGTCGGGCAGACCCCGGAAATAGGTGGTCATAAAGAAGACGCCCAAGCCCGAGTTGAAGGCGGTATAGAGCACGATTGTGGCAGGGTATGAGCCGAGCTGCCCGACCTTGCTGGCGTTCACGTACTCCGGGACGATGATCGAGATCACGGGAATCGCTACCGTGCTGATGCTGCAGAACAGCAGAACCTGTGAGCCGGGGAAGGGGAGTTTCGCAAACGCGAACCCGGCCAGCGAACCGATGATGACCGTGCCGAAAGCCGAGCCGACCGCCAGGATTGCCGAGTTGACCATGTCATGGCCAAGCGGCAGGGAGTGAAAGAGCGTAGTCCAGTTCGCGGTCGAGTAGCCGCTCTTTCCTTCGACCTGGAACGCGGCGAGAATGACGTAGAGAAATGGCGCAAGGATGACGAATGCCAGGGCGAGCAGTGCAGCAAAGACCATTCCCCGTGACAATCCGAAAGGCCGTCGGCGCGCTGGCCGCACACCTGTCGCTGTTGTAGCTGCGCTCACTGTCGGCTGTCCTCTTCCTTCGCCCCGGAACGCAATTGGAAGCCGGCCACTACTAGGGTGATCGTGAGGAGGATGATGCCCAGCGCCGCCGATATGCCGAATGACCCGTTGTTGAAGGCCTCCTGGTAGAGGAAGAACTCCAGGGTGGTGGTCGCGTAGCCCGGCCCACCTTGCGTCATCACGTAGGCTTGGTCAAAGAGCTGGAACGCGCCGATCAC
>JANMRJ010000475.1:0-5638 GCA_031370985.1 Acidimicrobiales bacterium | reverse complement strand
CGCGCGCAACGGCGGCCTGATCACGGTAGGCGGGGAGGGCGACTCCGCGGACAATCCGACCGACCCGTTCGCACGGCCGGCGAACGCCCGCTCCGACGACGAACTGTACGACCTACGGCCCTTCGTACATGACGGCGACATGCAGATCCACGTCAAAACCACGAATCCGTCGAACGACGACAACATCCTCCTCGCCACCTTCACGATGAACCCGCCGGTCACCGCCATCGACACGGGCGACGGCGAGAAGTTCGTCTACGTCGCCCTCGGCGACTCCTATCAGTCCGGGGAGGGTGCCGGGAACTCGATGACCGACCCGACCCGCTACCTCAACGCGTACGAGAACGGGACCAACTACCCATCCACAGTTGGGGCGCAGGAGAACACCTACACCCCGGGGCTTCAGGGCGACGGATGTCACCGGGCGCTCGAGAACTACGCCAAGCTCAACCGTGACCGATTGAAGCCTTCTGCCGAGATCGTCCTCGTTGACCGGACCTGCAGCGGGGCGACGATCGAAGGGGGACGGGCGCCGATCGTGGGCCCCACTGACCAGGTTTTGCCTGACCCCGCATCTCAGGTCAGCGAGGCCATCCGGCGACTGCAGGGGGCGGGGCTGCAGGCCTCAGACGTCGATCTGGTGACCGTCGGGATGGGAGGGAACGACGCCAAGTTCGGGGACATCATCCAGGCGTGCGTGATCCCCAACCTCGCACGCGAGCTGCTGCAGGCCTACCCGAGCGCACCCAAGGAGATCGACTATCTCGTCGGGGTGGCGGGCAACTGCGAGTCACTCGACAAGCTGTTCTTCAAAACGGACCAGGCGATCAAGGCCCTGCCACCCAAGGAGACATCGGCCCAGAGGAAGATCCTGGCCGCCTTCCCAAACGCGAGGGTGCTGCAGGTCGACTACCCGAACGTCCTGCCGGACAAGAAGAAGGCGCCCGCAACCTGCGGTGGGATCCGCAAGGACGACCTGGACTATGCACGGAAGAAGGTGGCGCAGATCGACGCCGCCATTACGCAAGCCGTCAAGTCGACCGCCAACGGGAGGCTCCAACTCGTCGATGTCGAGAAGGCTTTCGGTGAGAACGCCCTGTGCCCGGCAGTCGTCTCGTCGGTACTGGCCAACGGCGTCAACCAGGCGAGCCTGCGGGCCGAGATCGCCCGCCTGCTGAATATCGGCGGGAACGGCGACGCGGTGGCTCGCGGCAAGCTGGACACCCTCGGCAACGACTACAACGCGTGGAAGAAGTGCACAAAGGACCACTACACCCCGTTCGACGGGAAGGACTGCGACACCGGCGCGGCGCTCGACCGTCTGAAGGGATCGGCGAACGCTGTCGTCACCTACCTCAAGGACGCGTTGCCGACGACCATCATCCCGAATCTCATCTCGCCACCGGGCACCTCCACCGAGACCCCGAAGGTCCTGTTCGACCGTTCTCGCGGCCTCTTCCACCCGAACGCCGCCGGCCATGCCGTGCAGGCGTGCCGTGTTCTCGTGACCTTCAACCCGTCGGGAGGCTGCGCAGCGTCTCCCACATTCGCCTCGTCGCCGTCGTTCGCAAGCTCGGCGCGCTCCGCTGCAGCTGCCCCAGACGACCTGTTTAACAACGCCGTCGTCGGCAACGCACCTACCTGTGCTGCTTCGAGCCGGAACCGGCCACCATCACCCCGGACTACCAGTCGGACGAGATCGACATCGTCTACCTGGGTTCAGTCGTGACGACCCTCACCCCCGACGAGGACGGCGGGGTCTTCGTCGAACTTCCTCTCGTCGACCCCCTTCTGCGCCCGGACACCCTGACTATCGAGGCGCGGAGCCGGCTGACGGGCAAGGTCATCACCGAGACGGTGAACCCTGCGCCGTCGGTCGCCGGGCTCTGGGCCACCAGTGCGGCGCCCAACGCCCTGGAGATCATCGGGAACAGCGTCAGCACGAACGCCCGCGTCCACAGCGAGAGCGATCTGGCTCTCCGGGGCCGGGACCTCCGGCTCTCGGGGGGCACGGAGTACGTGAGAGGGATCAGTGTCGTGGGCATCGGCGCCTCGATCAACCCGTCGGCCCAAAAGGTTCCCCCTGGCGGCACGCCGCTGACCCGGCAAATCGCGGAGTTCCGACCGGGAGGGACGGCGACGCTCGCCGCCGGATCGGGCTACCACGCCATCGACGCCAGGGAGTGTGCCAACCAGGTCTGGCGGCCGGCGGTAAACCGGGTCCTCACGGGCGTCGTGTATGTACCCTGCGCCGTGGACATCATCGGGCTCAACAGGACGGTCGGTGCCATGATCGCCGCGGAGGGGCCCATTACGGTGAGCGGCACCAACGTGCGGATCGAGCCCGGCCAACCGGGACAGCCGGCGCTGATCTCGGGCAGCACTGGAGCGGACGCCATTCGCATCGTGGGCATCAACGCCCGCGTCACCGGGACCATGTTCGCCCCGGCGGGCGGAGTCCAGGTCATCGGGCTCGGAGGCTCGTTCAAGTGTGGCGTCGTGGCGAGCACGATCCGGGTTGTCGGGTCGAACTCCAGCTTCCCCTTCGACGGGACGTGCAGGGTCAACTGAGAAACGGCCGATTGGTGCTTGTCGGGTGGTTGGCTGCGCTCCTTGTCGGGTGCGGGGCCGGGGACGGCCCGGGGTCGAAGGCCACCTCCGTCGGGGCGAGCCAACCTCCGTGCGGCGAAGGCATGAGCCGGGTCGAGCTCGGGACACCTTTCCTGGGATCGGAGACGGCCGAGTTCACTGCGGCCGGGGGTCGTGTCTACGTCACGATTCGACGTTTCGAGCATGGCGGGGCCTTCGACCCCAGGACGGGGTCGGCGAAGGTGTACCTCGGTCCCGCCGGACGGGCCGGCACCTTCGACCGCCAGACCGGCGCCGTCACCGGCTCCCTAGCCGATGTCCATGTCGAGGAGGGGTCGTACGTATCAGTCGAGTTGGCGGCGGGACGGTACTGGCTCTGGATCTCAGGCGGGGCGGACGTGCTGGTCGTGAGTTGCGACAGAGACGGTGTGACCGACGGACGCCGCGCCTGAACTCCTCAGGTTCGAAGGGGAGCTGGTCGTTCAGCCATCATTCGGTTGCCGACTTCGCCACCGTCGCACAGCTCGCCGCCCACAAAGGCCATCACTCCTCGGGCCCATTCTGGCCGCGGGTTAAGTGCTGTCTGCTCTGGAATGGCTTGTCACTGACGAGGGCGAAGCGCGTTTCTGGACGCGGCTGGGCAACGCGCTGGTCGGTTCCTCCGGAATGACAGGCAATCGGCCCGATACCCCGACGGCCCCGCTCACGTAGAACCGCCACGGCACCTCCTGCGCCGCGGACAGGCCGACCCGCCCGCTCACGCCTGGCGTTGCCGGTGGGGCCGTGCCGTCGTCGATGAGCTCGACGCCCCGGTCGACGGTGACAAGGTCGGCGCCGTCAAAGGTGCGGTCGATGCCCAGGGCCTGGCACAGCTTGCCGGGGCCGTTGCAGAGGTCCCGGTCGGTGCGGGCCGCCGGCCCCCGGGCGGTGTACATGGCGTCCAGGCCCCGCAGCGGCGTCAGGCCGCGCAGGAGCACCGCGGCCGCCTCACCCTCCGGCCCGCACACGACGTTGGCGCAGAAGTGCATGCCGTAGGTGAAGTAGACGTAGAGGTGGCCCGGCGGGCCGAACATGGTGGCGTTGCGGGCCGTCCGGCCCCGGAAGGCGTGGCTGGCCGGGTCGGCGGCGCCGGCATAGGCCTCGACCTCCACGATCCGTCCGGCCCGGCCGCCGTGCACGAGCACCTTGTTGAGGAGCAGCGGCGCCAGCGCCCAGCTGTCGCCCGCGAGGAGCTCGCGAGGTAGTCGCACTCAGCGGGGATGGATCGTGATCCGCCCGGCGCCGGATCCCGCCGTCACCGCCCGCAGGGCGGCGGGGTTCTGGACGACGGTCACGTCGGCCTTCCCGCGGCCGGCGTCGGCGGCCACCCGGTAGCCGCCATCGGTCGGTGGGAGGGCCAGGTCGATGCTGCCCGCCCCCGTGCGCAGGCCGATACGCGCCGGCGGCTCCACCATGCTCACTTTGACCCGGCCGGCGCCCGTCGTGGCGTCGAGGAAGGCAGCGGCCAGGTCGACGCCGACCACCGCGCCGGCGGAGGTGGTGACCCGGACCGGCCCCCGCGTCTTCTCCAGGCGCACGCCGCCGGCGTTGGTATCGACCTCGATCATGCCGGTGATGCCGGTCGCCGACACCGACCCTCGATCGGTCCGCACCTTGACCGATGCGCCCGCCGGCACCTCGACGCGGTAGTCGACCTCGCACACCGACTTCAGGAACCGGGCACAGTCGGCAGTGATGCGCAGGACGCCGTCGAGCAGCCGTTCCTCCGTCACCGGTTCGCTCCGCACGAACCGCCTGGTCCTGGTGATGGCGGCTGCGTCCGCCGTCCCGGCCACCACCGAGATGTGCCCGGCCTCCACGTCGACCTCGACGCTGCGGACCGGTCCGGGCGGCGTGATCGTGGCCTTGTCCTCGGACGCGAAGCCGTTGGCCAGGCCGAGCACCGCCAGACCGGCCAGCCCGACCACGACGATAAGGACGGTCAACGGCCGCCGGCTCATGTCGCCAGTCTGGCCCGGTCAAGACCGAGGCGCGCGACAAAGGCGCCCAACTGCACGCCGACGGGCGCCGGCCCCGCCCCGCCAGCCGTGGTCCTTCGGCGGACGGCGGCGGCGGGCCGCAGGAGGCCGGCGGCGTCGGGCCCGAGCTGGGGGTGAGCGGCGACCAGCTCGGCCAGCGACAGGCCCCCCGCTGTTGACTCACGCACCAGGCCGGCGACGACGTGGTGGGCGTCCCGGAACGGCATGCCGGCGGCGACCAGCCATTCGGCCAGGTCGACGGCCGCCGCCGCGGTCTCCGGGTCGTCGGCGGCCGCGGCCATGCGCACCGTGTCGAACGTGGCCGAGGCCAGCAACCCCCCCAGCGCGGCCAGGGCGAGGTTCACCTGCTCGACTGCATCAAACAGCGGCTCCTTGTCCTCCTGGAGGTCGCGGTTATAGGCCAGCGGCAGGCCCTTCAGGGTCACGAGGATCCCGGTGAGATGGCCGATCAGGCGCCCCGCCTTGCCCCGAGCCAGCTCGGCGACGTCGGGGTTCTTCTTCTGCGGGAGCATCGAGCTGCCCGTGGCCCAGGCGTCGTCGAGACGCAGGAAGCCGAACTCGGCGCTCGACCACAGCACCACCTCCTCGCCGATGCGCGAGAGGTGGACCCCGAGCAGCGCCAGGTCGAACAGGGCCTCAGCCACAAAGTCGCGGTCGCTCACCGCGTCGAGAGAGTTGTCGAACACCGAGGCGAAACCGAGGTCGGCGGCGGTGGCCACAGGGTCGAGGGGCAGCGAGGAACCGGCCAGGGCGCCGGCCCCCAGCGGTGAGACATCGAGGCGCCGACGGGTGTCGACCAGGCGGTCGACATCGCGCGCCAGCGCCCACCCGTGGGCCAGCAGGTGGTGGGCCAGGAGGACAGGCTGGGCCCGCTGCATATGGGTGTACCCCGGGAGGTAGGCGTCGCCGGCCTCCTGCGCCCGAACCAGCAACACGTCCTGCAATCCCAGGACCCGCGACGCCACGCCGGCCAGCTCCCGCTTGGCCCACAACCGCAGGTCGGTGGCCAC
>JANMRJ010000463.1:0-1561 GCA_031370985.1 Acidimicrobiales bacterium | reverse complement strand
CGTCACGGCCTGATCCGCGACCGGGTGGGGGTGACCTATGACCCCGAGGCGGCCCGTAAGGTCGCCGAGGCGGCCATCCGCACCGCCGCACAGACCAAGGACAACCCGGCCGACCTGATCAACGTGGCGCTGGAGGAGCTGGTCAAGGCCCGCTACGAGCTCCCCGGCTACACCACGTTGGACGAGATGGCCGGGGGTCTCCGGGCTGAGGTGAACCACGGCTTCTTCCTCGCTATCGAAAACCGGGTCGGCCCGGCGGGAAAGGCCCTGCTCCTGGGCATGCTGCACGTCGAGGCATCCACCCGCCGCAGCCGCTTCGACGAGCTCAAGCGCCCGGCGCGCCGGCCCTCGCTGTCGAGGCTCAAGGAGCACATAGGCCACCTCAAGGCGCTCGACGCCACCGGCGACACCGGGACGTGGCTCTCCGGCATCCCCCCGGCCAAGACCGCCCACTTTGCCGCCGAGGCCCGGGTGCTCGACGCCGCTGATCTGCGCAAGGTCGGCGAGTCGAAGCGGTTGGCACTTCTGGCCTGCCTGATGCACCAGGCCCGCATCCGGGCCCGTGACGAGCTGGCGGAGATGTTCTGTCGCCGCCTGGCGGTGCTCCACAAACGGGGCCGGGAGGAGCTTGAGGCCATCCGGGAACGCCACCGTGCCGAGACCGAGCGGCTGTGGGGGGTGTTCGGCCAGGTCCTTGCCGGCGCCCGGGAGGCCACCGGCGCAGTCCCCGACGGCGAGGACATCGCCGAGGGAGATCCAACCGCGTCGGTCCTGGAGCGGGCCGGGGCCTTGATGCTCGGCCCGCTGGCCGCCGCCGGCGGGGTGGCGAAGATGTCAACCGAGCACGCCGAGATCTCCGCCCACCACGGCAACAACTACATGCCGCTGCTGGCCCGGCACTTCCGCTCGCACCGCAGCGCGCTCTTCGACCTGGTCGAGGCGCTGGACTTCGAGTCGACCAGCGCTGACCGCTCCGTGCTCGCCGCACTGCGGTTCGTCCGGTCCCACCGCCACCTCACTCGCGAGTTCGTCGACGACCATCTCGAAGGCGAGGAGACGCTCGACACCTCGTTCTGCTCGGCGAACTGGGTCAGGACGATCCGCGACCGGGACCGCCCGGGCCGAGTCGTCCGCCGCCACCTCGAGGTGTGCGTGTTCTCCTACCTGGCCGCCGAGCTGCGCAGCGGCGACATCGCCGTGGACGGCGCCGACTCCTACGCCAACTTCTTCGACCAGCTCCTCAGCCCGACCGAGGTCGAACCGCTCATCGCCGGGTACTGCGCCGAGGTCGGCTTGCCTCCCACCGCTGGGGAGTTCCGGACGGAGATCGAGGCCAGGCTGCGCCAGACCGCGGCCGATGTCGACGCCGGCTATCCGGCCAACGCCGACCTGGTGATCGACGAGAGCGGCCATCCGGTGCTCAAGCGCCAGCGTGGCAAGGACCACCCTGCCTCCGTGGTCGCCCTGGCCAAGGCGGTCGAGGCCCGGATGCAGGAGGTCTCCCTGCTCGACATCGCCACCCGGACCGCGCACTGGATCGGTTGGCACCGCCACTTCGGGC
>JANMRJ010000456.1:0-3987 GCA_031370985.1 Acidimicrobiales bacterium | reverse complement strand
GAGCGCGTGCTGCTGGTCAGTCACGGCGCCCTGATCCGCAACCTCGACCGCCTGCTGGGGCTGGTGCCCCAGGGGATCGACAACCTGTCCGGCCGCTGGTACGAGGTCGACGGCGTCGGGGTTCTGACGCCGGCAGAACTGCTCTCGCTCGCCGACCCCGAGCACCAGACGACATCGCCAACGCCGTAGGGGCCTCAGCCCGAGAACCACCCGGCGACATCGGCGACGATGTGGGTGGAGCCACTGTTGTTGTAGACGCTGACCTTCCCGCCGGCGCCGACCTTGACCACCACGAGGTTCGGCACGGTCTGGCCGGCGACGGAGTTGAGATTCGACGCCAACGGACGGGACAGGCCCGTAGGCCACGCCGTGAGGAAGCTCGGCGCCGTCGGTTGGGTGCCGGTGAGGTTCAGGACCACGGCGGAGACGCCAGACACTGGCACCCCACCTTGGCCGGTGACCTGCACGTCGATGCTCGACAGCGGGCCGACCGTGGCCCCGGCGGCGCCGAGGCCGGTCCGGGTGTCAAGGACGCGGGCGGGGACAAGGCTGGTAAAGCCCGACCCACCGGGCCCGCCGTCCGCACCGAACCACCCAGCCACGTCGGCCACCACGTGGGTGGAGCCGCTGTTGTTGTAGAGGCTGACTTTCCCGAGGTCGCTCACCTTCACGACCACCAGGTTGGCCACCGTCTGGCCAGCCACGTAGTTGAGGTTCGAGGCAAGGGGCCGGGTCATGCCGGCGGGCCAAGCGGTGAGGAAGCTGCCGCCGGTCGGCTCGGTGATCGTGACGTTGATCGCCACCGCCGAGACGCCGCTGGCCGGCACGCCACCCCGGCCGGTCACTTGCAGGTCCAGCGAGGAAGCGGCGCCGACCATGGCCGTCGGCGCGCCGTTCCCAGACCGGGTGTCCAGGACGCGGGCCGGGACCACGGTCGTGTACCTCGACCCGGACATCGACCCAGCCACCGACCCAGCCGCCACGTACCAGCCGGCGACGTCGGCGACGACGTGGGTGGCGCCGCTGTTGTTGTACAGGTTGACCCGCCCGAGGTCGCCCACCTTGACCATCACCAGGTTGGGCACGGTCTGGCCGGGGACGTAGTTCAGGTTGGAGGCCAGCGGTCGGGCCTGGCCCGCCGGCCATACGGCCAGGAAGCTGTCGGCGGTCGGCTCGGTCACCGTGACATTGAGCACCACCGCCGAAACACCGGTGGAGGGCACGCCGCCCTGCCCGGTGACCTGCACGGCCAAGGTTGACGCCGTCCCCACCGCGGCTGGCGGTGCACCTAGGCCGATGCGGGTGTCGAGGATGCGGGCGGGCGTGAGGGGGTGGAAGCGCTGCCCGATCTCGACCGCCGGCGCCTCGTAGGCGCCCATGTCGATGATGGCCGTGCCGTCGGCATTGCCGTCAGTGATGCGGGCCGCGCCGGCGAGGTCGGTGGACGGAAGGCCGGCGGCGGCGTTGTCGGCGGCGTCGATGGCCGGCGATCCGGCCTGGAGCCGGTAGTCGGTGGACGAAACGAAGCGGGGGTCGGCCGAGATGTTGCCGGCATTCCCCGTCGGGTTCGCGCACCCGCTGTATGGCAGCGACGCGGGCGATGCGGTGCCGTTGTAGACGTCGTTGCTCGTGAAGGTGGTCGACGCCGGCGCATTGCCGAGGCAGGAGACCAGGCTGGTGGACGAGCCCCCGACGATGATGTTGCCCGCCAGTCGGGCGCCGTCTTTGATGCCGGCGATGCCCGAGCCGGCCGGCGCCTGGTTCCCGACGATCGTGTTGTGCAGCAGGACCGGCACGTTGCTGGTGCCTGTGTCCATCCACGCCACGCCGCCGCCCCGGAAATCGGCCGTATTGCCCGCCACCAGGTTGTCGACGAACAGCCCACCCGGCCCGTTGAAGGTCACGCCGCCACCGTCGTAGAGCCCGGCGTGGTTGCCGCGGATGATGTTGTTGCGAACGGTCGCGGCGCCGTGGATGACCATCCCCCCGCCACCGCCGGCCGTGTTGTTCTCGATCCGGTTGCCGACGATCTCCGCGCTGCCGCCGGCGATGATCCCGCCGGCCGCGCCGTTCGTGGCCGTGTGGTTGCCGATGATCACGTTGTCCTGGATTAGCGGCGAGCCAATGACACCGATGCCGGCGCCGGCGTGGGTGGACCCGTCGTTGTCGGTGATGACGTTGCCGATGATCGTCGGGGAGGCATTGGCGATGGCGATCCCGGCGCCGGCGATGACCCCCGGAGTGCCGACCGACGGGAGGGAGCCGCGGGTGATGGTAAAGCCTCGCAGGACCGACGCACGGGTCTCGCCGGACTTGAAGACGACCACGACCGACGTGCGGTCCCCGTCAATGATCGTCGTCGCCGGCCCGACCGTGCTCCTCACCTCAATGGCCTTGCCCAGGAAGTCGATGTGCTCGTGATAGGTGCCGGGCGCGACGATGACCGTGTCGCCGGTCGAGGCGGCGACGATGGCAGCCTGGATGGTGGCGACATCGGCCGGGACGTTGATGAGGCCGGCGACGGCGCCGGCCGGCGTCGGCCCGAGCACGGCCAAGCCGGCCACGATCAGGGCCAGCAATGCCAAGTGGCTCCGAACACTTCTCCGCGACAATTGAGGTCCTCCGATCCGCCGCCCCACCGTTGGACGACCTGTCCGAGATATATCGACCTCCGGGCCGACGACCTTTACCCGAAGAAGGCGGTGATATCGGCCCGGTCGCGGGTCCGCTTCATCGGTGGGAGGGCGCCGAGGATGGCGGGGCGGTACGACGCCTCGGCCAGGCGGGGGTCGAGCACGGCAACGACGCCCCGGTCGGTGGCGCTGCGGATCAGGCGGCCGGCACCCTGGGCCAGGCGGATGGCGGCGTGGGGCACGTCGACCACTGCGAACGCCATCGGCCCCGCCCGCTCCCGCCGGGCCTCGGCCACGGGGTCGTCGGGGCGTGCGAAGGGGAGCCGGTCGATGACGACCAGCGAGCAGGCGTCGCCGGGCACATCGACGCCCTGCCAGAACCCCATGGTGGCGAACAGGCACGACGACTCGTCGGTGCGGAACGCCTCGATCAGCGCCGGCTTGGGCAGGTCGTCCTGGGCCAGGAGGGCGAAGGGCAGCCGGCCGTCGAGGGCGGCCTTGGCCGCCCGCATGGCCCGCCACGACGTGAACAGCGCCAGTGTGCGCCCGCCGGCGGCGGTCATCAGGAACTCCAGCTCCTCGTGGGCCGCGGCCTCGTGGTTCGGGTGGCGGACATCGGGCAGCCGGGGCACGTAGAGGAGCGACTGGGTGCGGTAGTCGAAGGGGCTGCCGACATCGAGCTCCGTCGCCGTGCCGGCCAAGCCCAGGCGGGCGGAGATGCCCGGCGGGATGGTGGCCGACGTGAGGATCGGCGTGGCCGAGGACCACAGCACGTTGGCCAGCGCGCCGCCGACATCGACCGGCGCCACCCGCAGCGACGGCTGGTTGCCCATACCGGAGGACTCCACCCAGGTCACGTAGTCGTCGCCGGCACCTAGCACGGTGTCGACATCGGCGGCGAGGGAGTCGAGGGCCTTGGCCGCCCGCTCCCTCTGGGCCTTCTGGTCGGGGGTCTCCCCCTCGGGCGCCCCCCGGAGGGCGCCCCGCTCCTCCCGGACCACCTGGGCCAGGTCGGCGAGGGCCTCGGCCACCGGCGGTTCGGCGGACGCGCCCTTGGCCAGGCGCTTGCCGACAAGCGGAGTCAAAGCCCGGTCGAGGGTGTCGCGGTGGCGGAGGAGGGCGCTACCCGGCACCAGCCGGGCGACGGCTGCGACGCGGCCCGGCGTCATGATCACACCGAGGGCGGCGGAGAGAATGTCCTCGGTCTCGTGGGCCTCGTCGACGATCACCACGTCGTGCTCGGGCAAGATGAAGCCGCCCGAGGCCACGTGAGCGCCCAGCAGGTGGAGGTTGACGACGATCACGTCGGCTTCGCGAGCCCGATCGTAGGCGGCCTCGGCGAAGCAGCTCCCGC
>JANMRJ010000453.1:0-1275 GCA_031370985.1 Acidimicrobiales bacterium | reverse complement strand
CCTCAGGCACGAGCGGTGGCCGTGGTACCCGATGGAGCCCTCTATTCTGCCGACCTCGCCGGCGGCAGGGTCAACATCCATCGGAGCCTGGACGGCGGCGCCACCTGGGCGCTGACCTCCGGCGGTTAGCCGTGTACAGCTTCCGAGTTCGAGTGACAGCGACAGGTAACCGCGGTCCGGGCGGCGATAAGTGCACGAATGGCCCACTCCGCGCGGGGCGGATTCAACCGGTCGACGCAACACCGTCCGGATATGGCGCCTCCGACAGTAGTCGGTTGAGAGCCTCGGCGGGGGTTTGCCAGACCAGGGTTTTGCGGGGTCGGTTGTTGAGCTGGGCGGCCACGTACTCGAGGTACTCGGGGTGGTACCCGGCAAGGTCGGTGCCCTTGGGAAAGTACTGACGGAGCAGGCCATTGGTGTTCTCGTTGGAACCCCGCTGCCAAGGGCTCGAGGGGTCGCAGAAGAAGATGTCGAGGCCGGTCGCCATGCTGATCTGGGCGTGATTGGCCATCTCTGAGCCGCGGTCCCAGGTCAGCGTTTTCCACAGCGTCTGGGGTAGGCGGTGAGTGGCTCGGAGCATCGCCTCTTCGACCGCCGCGGCGGTCATATGCCGGCCCAGGTGAAGCAGGATCACGTAGCGGGTCACGCGCTCGACCAAGGTGCCGATGGCCGACCTGTTGGCCTTGCCGAGGATGAGGTCGCCCTCCCAGTGACCGGGCACCGCCCGGTCCTCGACCTCGGCCGGCCTCTCGCTGATGCTGACCATGCCGGGGATACGGCCGCGCCGCTCGTCGGCTTTGCGCTGGGTCCTGCGAAGCGCACGACCGGTGCGCAGGCAGGCCGCCAGCTCCCGGCGCAGGGCGCCGCGGCCCTGAACGTAGATCGATTGGTAGATGGCTTCGTCGGACACCCGCATCTCCAGATCCAGAGGGAACTCCACTTTGAGCCGGGCAGAGATCTGCTCGGGGCTCATCTTTTCCAGGAGCTTGGCCTGGACCTCATCATGCAGCCGCTGATTGCCGGCCAGCCGAGCCACCTTGGGTCGCAAGGCGTGGTGGTCGGCTCGTTGCTGGGCGAGGCTTGGACGGTAGTCCCAGGACCTGGTGCGGGGTGCACCGGGCTGGGTGGGGTCGAGCCGCGAGCGCGTCCGATATTGGTGGCGCATGTTTCGGCGCAGCTCACGGAGGACGGTCGAGGGCGAGCGGTTGACACTCCTTGCGATGGCCCGAATGGTCAGCCCGCGTTCGACGCCGACCAAGATCTCCTCGCGCTCGG
>JANMRJ010000375.1:0-1328 GCA_031370985.1 Acidimicrobiales bacterium | reverse complement strand
TGGAGGCGTCGGGCCTCGGCTGGCCGGCGGGGAACACGGTCAGGTAGGTAGCCTCCGTGGCGTCGGTGGCGGTGACGTTCAACACCACGGCGGCGACACCGGTGAGCGGCACGCCGCCGACGCCGGTGACGATCACATTGCGTGACTGGCCGGGCCCCAGCGGTCCGCCGGCGGATCGGGTGTCGAGGATCCGGGCCGGCGTCAGCGATGTGAAGCACGCGGCACCGACCGGGTGCCAACCCACCACGTCGAAGATGACATCGACCGACCCCTGGTTGTTGTACACGCTGACGTTGCCGTTCGTGCCCACCTTGGCCACCACCAGGTTGGGCACGTCCTGGTTCGCCACCACGTTGAGGTTCGACGCGTTGGGCCGGGGCTGGCCGGTCGGGAAGACGGTCAGGAACGTCGCCGCCGTCGCCCCGGTGGCCGTCACGTTGACCACCACGGCCCCCACGCCCGTCGACGGCACGCCGCCCACGCCCGTCACCAGGACACCACGCGTCTCGCCAGGACCCACCTTGGTGGTCGAGCGGGTGTCGAGGATGCGGGCTGGTGTCAGCGAGGTGAAGCACGCCGGCGCCGGCCGGTACCACCCGACCACGTCGAAGATCACGTCGATCATGCCCTGGTTGTTGTAGACCGCGACCTGCCCGCTGGTGCCCACCTTGGCCACCACCAGGTTCGGAATGTCCTGGTTCGGCACCACATTGAGGTTGGAGGCGGTCGGCCGAGGCTGGCCGGCGGGGAACACGGTCAGGTAGGTCGCCGCAGTGCCGCCAGTGGCGGTCACGTTCAGCACGACCGAGTCGACTCCCGATGCCGGCACACCACCCACCCCGGTGACGACGACGTTCGCCGTCTCCCCCGGGACGAGCTTGGCGGGATGGCCGCCGACGGTGGTCCGGGTGTCGAGGATGCGAGCCGGGGCGAGGGGGGTGAAATCGGCCCCTGCCGCCAGGACGGTGAGGGTGAAGCTCTGCGACGCGTTCGGCGGCACGCCATTGCTGGCCGTGAACGTCAGGCTGTAGGTGGCGGCGGTGCCGGCTGCCGGGGTGCCGCTGAGCACGCCGGTGCCGGCGTTGAACGTGACCCCGCTCGGCAGAGCGCCCGTCATGCTCAGCGTCGGCGCAGGCGTCCCGGTGGCGGTCACGGTGAAGCTGCCGGGGCTGCCGACGGTGAAGGTGGTGTTGTTGGCGCTGGTGATGGCCGGCGGGGTACCTGCGGTTCCGCAGGTGTAGACGCGCACATCATCGACGAACCAGCCGCGGAAGCCGACGCTCGTGTCGCTGGCCAACCGGAAGCGGTAGAGGACGTTTTGTCCAGCA
>JANMRJ010000371.1:0-5583 GCA_031370985.1 Acidimicrobiales bacterium | reverse complement strand
AGTCGTTCCCCGGCGTGCGCATGGTGACAGCCAGGGACCGGCCGCCGACGCGGATCTCCAGGGGCTCCTCCGCCACCAGCGAGTCGAAGCGGACCTCGCGGGTATCATCGGCGATCCTGGTCACCTGACGCCTGGTGGTGATGGCCATGAGCGCAACCTACCCAGACCGGTACGCCAAAGCGCTCGCGCTCGGGCTGACGGAGGCGGAGATCGAGGCCGTCCTCGGCTTGGCCCGGGTGGTGGCCCACGGCAGCGAGCGACGGTTCGCCCCGCTCTCCACCTACCTCGCCGGCCAGTTCGTGGCCGAGCGGGCTCGGGCCGGCGTGCCGGCGGAGGAGGCCCTGGCCGAGGCCATCGAGATCGCCGAGCGCCTGCTCGCCCGCACAGAGAAGGACCCAGCGTGAACACCCGCAAGCTGATCGCCTCGTGGCCGGTGGTCCGCCAGCTCACCGGCCCCGACCACCTCGGCCTCGGCGAGGCTGCGCAGTCAGAGCAATCGGCCACCCTGGAGGCCCGGACCGAGACCGCCGACCGGGTGGTGCAGTCCGTCTGCCCGTACTGCGCGGTCGGGTGCGGCCAGCGCATCTTCGTGAAGGACGAGCAGGTCATCCAGGTCGAGGGCGACCCCGACAGCCCCGTCTCACGCGGCCGGCTCTGCCCGAAGGGGTCGGCCACCAAGCAGCTCGTCACCGGCCCGGCCCGGGAGTACAAGGTCAAGTACCGCCGGCCGAACGGCGCGGAATGGGAGGAGCTGGCCCTCGACCGGGCCATGGACATGATCGCGGAGCGGGTCATCACCACCCGGGCCGCTACATGGGACGGCCCCAACCGCAGGACCCTCGGCATCGCCAGCCTCGGAGGAGCGACCCTCGACAACGAGGAGAACTACCTCATGAAGAAGCTGTACACGGCGCTGGGCGCCATCCAGGTCGAGAACCAGGCCCGCATATGACACAGCTCCACCGTCCCCGGTCTGGGGACCTCGTTCGGTAGGGGCGGCGCCACCGGGTACCTCCAGGACCTGGCCAACTCCGACTGCATCCTGATCATGGGCTCGAACATGGCCGAGTGCCACCCCGTCGGGTTCCAGTGGGTCATGGAGGCCAAAGCGCGGGGCGCCCGCATCATCCACGTCGACCCCCGCTTCACCCGCACCAGCGCGCTGGCCGACACTTTCGTCGCCATTCGGGCCGGGAGCGACATCGCCTTCCTGGGCGCGATCGTCAACCACATCCTGACCAATAGCCGGGACTTCCGGGAGTACGTGACGGCCTACACGAACGCATCGTCGATCGTCGGTGAGGCCTTCGTCGACACCGAGGACCTCGACGGCCTGTTCTCCGGCTGGGACCCCGAGACCCGCACCTACGACACCGAGAGCTGGCAGTACGAAGCCACGCCGGCCACCGACCCCACGCTCACTCACCCCCGCTGCGTGTTCCAGGTCCTCAAGCGCCACTTCGCCCGCTATACCCCCGAGCTGGTCGAGGAGCTCTGCGGTGTCCCCCGGGCGCAGTTCCTCGACGTGGCCGAGGCGCTGTGCGACAACTCCGGCCGGGAACGGACCACGAGCATCTGTTATTCCGTCGGCTGGACCCAGCACACCTCCGGCGTCCAACACGTCCGGACCGCGGCGATCATCCAGCTCCTGCTGGGCAACATGGGCCGGCCCGGCGGCGGGATCATGGCGCTGCGGGGCCACGCCAGCATCCAGGGCTCGACCGACATCCCGACGCTCTACAACCTCCTCCCCGGCTACCTGCCGATGCCCGACGCCAAGCGCCACCGGTGCCTGGCCGACTACATCGGGGCCACCACCGCGCCCGGCGGCTTCTGGGGCCACGCAGACGCGTACATCGTCAGCCTGCTCAAGGCGTGGTGGGGCGACGCGGCCACCGCCGGCAACGACTTCTGTTACGACTACCTGCCGTTCATCACCGGCGACCACTCCACCTACCAGACCACCCTCGACATGGCCGACGGGAAGGTAGCCGGCTTCCTCGTCCTCGGCCAGAACCCAGCCGTCGGCTCGGCCAACGGCCGGCTCCAACGGGCGGCCATGGCCAAGCTCGACTGGCTGGTGGTGCGTGACCTGGTCGAGATCGAGACCGCCACCTTCTGGAAAGACGGTCCCGAGATGGACAGCGGCGAGCTGGTCACCGCCGATATCGGCACCGAGGTCTTCTTCCTGCCCGCCGCCGCCCACACGGAGAAGGACGGTACGTTCACCCAGACCCAGCGCATGCTCCAATGGCACCACAAGGCCGTCGAGCCCCAGGGCGACTGCCGCTCCGAGCTGTGGTTCTACTGGCACCTCGGGCGCATCATCCGGGAGAAGCTGGCCGGGTCAACCGACGCCCGCGACCGGCCGCTCCTCGACCTGACCTGGGACTATCCGACATCGGGACCTACCCGCGATCCCGACGCCGGCGCCGTCCTGCGGGAGATCAACGGCGTCGGGCCCGACGGTCGGACGCTCCCCGGCTACACCGCTCTGGAGGCGGACGGCTCCACGTCAAGCGGGTGCTGGATCTACAGCGGGTGTTACGCGAACGAGGTGAACCAGACCGCTCGCCGCAAGCCCGGCGCCGAGCAGGGGCCGGCGGCGCTGGAGTGGGGGTGGGCGTGGCCGGCCAACCGGCGGGTCCTCTACAACCGGGCCTCGGCCGACCCGTCGGGAAAGCCATGGTCGGAGCGCAAGGCGCTGGTGTGGTGGGACGACGAGGCCCAGCGGTGGACGGGCCACGACATCGCCGACTTCATCGTCGACAAGCGGCCCGACTACGTGCCGCCGACCGGCGCCGTCGCCGAGCATGCGCTGCGGGGAGACGAGCCGTTCATCATGCAACCCGACGGCAAGGGGTGGCTGTTCGTGCCCAGTGGCCTGCTCGATGGGCCCCTGCCGACCCACTACGAGCCCCACGAGTCGCCGTTCACCAACCCGCTCTACGCCCAGCAGGCCAACCCCGCCCGCCAGACCTTCCGTCACCGGCGGAACCGGTACAACCACACGAACGGCAGCGACCAGGACGCGGCCGAGTACCCGTTCGTGATGACCACCTACCGGCTGACCGAGCACCACACCGCCGGCGGCATGTCCCGGTTCCTGGCCCACCTGGCCGAGCTCCAGCCGGCCATGTTCTGCGAAGTCAGCCCGGCCCTGGCCGCCGAGCGGGGCCTGACCAACGGGGGGTGGGCGACGATCACCTCGGCCCGGACCGCCATCGAGGCCCGGGTGCTGGTCACCGACCGGGTTCAGACGCTGACTATGCAGGGCCGCCAGCTCCATCAGGTCGGGCTCCCCTACCACTGGGGCTGGAAGGGCCTGACCACCGGTGACACGGCCAACGACCTGTTCCCCCTGGCCCTCGACCCCAACGTCCACATCCAGGAAGTCAAGGCGGCGACGTGCGACATCCGGCCTGGGCGGCGCCCGCGATGACCGGCCCGGGAGGCCGGTCACCGGATGTATTCGCCGGCCGCGGCCCGGTGACGCGCATGGGGTTCTTCACCGACACGTCCATCTGCATCGGCTGCAAGGCGTGCGAGGTGGCGTGCAAGGAGTGGAACGATGTCCCCGACGACGGGTTCGACTTCCTGGCCACGTCGTACGACAACACCGGCGGGCTGGGCTCGGACACATGGCGCCACGTGGCGTTCATCGAGCAACCGGTAGCGGTGCCCGCCCTCGGGGACAACGGGATCCGGTGGTTGATGTCCTCCGACGTGTGCAAGCACTGCACGCACGCCGCGTGCCTGGAGGTCTGCCCCACCGGGGCGCTGTTCCGGACCGAGTTCGACACCGTCGTGGTGCAACAGGACATCTGCAACGGGTGCGGGTACTGCGTGCCGGCGTGCCCGTTCGGGGTGATCGACAAGCGGGAGTCGGATGGGCGGGTGTGGAAGTGCACCCTCTGTTACGACCGCCTGAAGTCCGACCTGGAGCCGGCGTGCGCCACGGCATGCCCGACAAAGTCGATCCAGTTCGGCCCGCTCGACGAGCTACGGGCGCGGGCGGCCGGCCGCGTGGGTGTGCTGCAGCAGGCCGGCGTGACCGACGCCCATCTCTACGGCGCGGAGGAGACCGACGGGGTCGGCGGGTTCGGCGCCTTCTTCCTGCTGCTCGACCAGCCCGAGGTCTACGGCCTCCCTCCCGACCCTGTCGTCACCACGCGCGATCTCCCGCGGATGTGGAAGGCCGCTGCCGGCGCCGCCCTCGCCCTGGTCGGCGTGGTGGCCGCGGCCTGCGCCCGGCCCCGATGACCGGGTTGCCGATGACCGGCTCCCGAGTAGCCGGCTACTACGGGCGGCCCGTCGTCAAGGCGCCGGTCTGGAAGCCGGCCATCGCCCTGTACTTCTTCACCGGCGGAGTGGCGGGCGCGTCGTCCGTGCTGGCGTTCGCCGCCGGCCTGGCCGGCAACCGCCGACTGGCCCGCTCGGCCCTGCTGGCGTCGGTGGCCAGCCTGGCCGTCAGTGGCCCGCTGTTGGTCGTCGACTTGGGTCGACCTGACCGGTTCCTCAACATGCTCCGGGTGGCCAAGCCCACCTCGCCAATGAGCGTGGGTAGCTGGGTGCTGACCGCGTTCGCGCCGGCGTCGATGGCCGCCGCGGCCAGCGAGCTGACCGGGCGGCTGCCGCGGATGGGCCGGTTGGCCGCCGGCGCCGCCGCGGTCCTCGGCCCCGTCGTGGCCACGTACACGGCCGTCCTGGTGGCCGACACGGCCATCCCGGCGTGGCACGACGCGCAGCGCGAGCTGCCGTTCCTGTTCGTGAGCAGCGCGGCGGCCAGCGCCGCCGGCGTGGCCCTGATCTCCACGCCGGTCGCCAACGCCGGCCCCGCCCGCCGGCTGGCGGTGATGGGCGCGGCGCTGGAGGTCGGCGCCTTCCGGGCCATGGAGTCGCGGCTCGACGAGGCCGTCGCCGGCCCCTACCGGCATGGCCGGGCCGGGCGACTGGCCAAAGTGGCCGAGGCCTGCAGCGCCAGCGGCGCGGTCCTCGCCGTTGTGGCCGGCCGGCGCCGGCCGGCGGCCGTGGCCGCGGGGGCGCTCCTGTGCGCCGGCAGCCTGCTCACCCGGTTCTCGGTGTTCCGGGCCGGGTTCGAGTCGGCGGCCGACCCGGCGGCCACCATCGGTCCGCAGCGCCTTCGAGTAGACGCGGGCCGCTCGGCCTGACGACCTACCCAGGGTCGACAGTGACCCGGAAGCGCTCAAGGATCGCCAAGAGGTAGAGCCGACCTGCGCCCCGGTCAATGCGCGAGTCATCGACCGGTACGGGCGTCCGCGTCCCCACTTCGGCCAGCATGCCTGGCGGGCAGCGGTCGTCGAAGAGGACGAACGCGAGCCCGTCGGGCTCCCGTCTCGAGCGCCACACAAACCCGGCAGCGGTCGGTGCCCAACGGCGGATGGCATGGCCCCAGCGCCGGGTGAAGCAGTAGTCGCTTGATGGGGCCTGGACCAGCCAGGAGTCTTGGGCCACAGCGGCGAGGTCAGCGCCTGATCGCAGGCTCACCAGTTCGAGGGCGGTCTGCGTGCAGATCCAACCCAGCCGGCGCCCGGCGAGCACCCGAGCAGGCAGCAGGAGATG
>JANMRJ010000365.1:0-2829 GCA_031370985.1 Acidimicrobiales bacterium | reverse complement strand
GTGGCGGTGGTCCCCGATCCCGACGCCAACGCCCCAGCGGTGACCGGCACCCCGAGGCGGCCCAGCAGGCTCGCCGACTTGGCGAAGGACAGGCCCAACACATAGTGCAGGTACTGGCCGAACGCCCGGGCGTTCGGGCCGACCACCGACGCCACCGCGCCGAGACCGTCGCCGGTCTGGGAATGATGGCGTCCCTGGACCCGCTTCTTACACGCCGTGCAACGCCCGATCCCGATCCGGAACCGGGTCACGATCGGCTTCAGGCCGGGGAGTTCGGTCTGGAACTGCTCAGCCCACCGTTCGAAACTGGTCCCGCCGCCACAGTTCGGGCAGCACTCCGGGAGCGGCGCCTCCAACTCACGGTCGGGTACCACCTCGGGGGCTTCTCGGTGGGCGTGCCGGCCGTGCTCGTCACCGGATTTCCGTCCCGGCTTCTTCGGCTCGGTCTTCGGAGCACCCTTTGCGAACGGGGCCGCCTGCCGCTTCCCGCGCCGACGGACCGCCTCGAGGAGTTTCTGCAACACCACGATCTGTTCGCCCAGCGCCACGAGATGCTCGGCCTGATCCCCGAGCCGCTGCTTCAACACGGAGTTCTCCGCGAGCAGTTCCTCGTAGGAGGGAAGGTCCACAGGCGGGACACCAGGCTCATCGACGTGTGGGCGGATCCACCTTGCTACACGCTCCCGACCATCAAGTGGTGGACCCTGGTGGACCCTTGGTGACCCCGCTATACAAGTACGATCTACAGCCATCTCATCCGGGCGCCGATCAGCGGGCGGCGGAGATCGTCGGTAAGGCATTCGCGCGGGCGCCTGCGGACGAGACGGCGGCGTCATAGGTGGCCCGCTGGCCCATCGGTGACCGGGGCTCCCGCAGCCGGAACGGTGACCGGGCCCCGCAGGAGGAACGACTTCCGGCGCAGGTCACAGGGGCCAGTCAGCGACAGAAGCGACCCCCGCACTGCCCGCCCGCGGGAGCGCTCGATCCAGTAGCAGCCGGAGCGGAAGCAGCCTGGGGAAACAATCACCAGGAGGGTGTCATGGATGCGCTGCTCATCGGCTATGCCCGTGTCGGGGCAAGCAGCCGAAGCTCTACGTTCGCCAGGAGGCCCACCTGGTTGCACTGCACCGGGCGCGAGCACAGCGTCGCCGAGTTCGGTGACCTGTTCGGGGTCACCCGCTCGACCGTGTACCGGGCCATCCAGCGCGACGCCGCACGCCAGCGGGCGGCGCTCCCGGCCGTGACCCGCTGGGGGGCTCCGTGTCGAGGGGATGGGATGGCCGTCCGTCCAAGGTGCCTTGGCTCCCTGCGGCTCGTACAATCGGGTCGTGACCTCCGAGACCGAAACCATCCTGCGGGACGCTCTGGCACTGCGCGACGCGGATCGTGCCGACCTCGCTGCCCAGCTACTGGCCAGCCTCGATTCGCCTGCTGTGGACGACCCGGCGACCATTGGCGCAGTCTGGGCCTCGGAACTCGAGCGACGGGCGGCGCGGGTGCTCTCGGGGGAAGCAGCGACCGAAGACTGGGCCACAGTCCGCGATCGCGTCGCTGACCGTCTCAAGGAGTGAAGCGGGCGGTCCGATTCGGGCCGGAAGCCTCGTCGGAGCTTGCCGATGCCGCCCGCTGGTACGAGGACAGGCGTGCGGGCCTTGGCTCAATGTTCCTTGACGCAGTCGAGGCAACGGTTCAGTCGATTGCGTCATGGCCCGCATCCGGAGCGACAGTCGAGGGACTGGCGGAAGCTCTCGACGTTCGGCGAGCGCCGGTGTCTCGCTACCCCTACCACTTGGCCTATCTGGTCGCAGGCGACGAGATCTACGTCCTGGCTGTCGCGCATGATCGCCGCCGGCCGACCTGCTGGGCCAGCCGGACGTGGTCGAACGGACCGGCGCGGCCAGGCCTCCCGCCCCAGGCCCGCAAGGGATCGACGTCCGGGACGCATCCACCCTGCTGGCGACAGCCCTGCTTGACGACGGACAGGATCGGCAGCGCTCGAAGGGTGGGTCAGCGGTCGCCGGGCGCCGTCGCCTCGGCAACGAGGCGTACCGTTGGCGTCGACGGTGGAGGTAGGGACCGAAGGTAACCATTCACGTTCTCGGGCTCAGGCAGCCTGAGGCGGCATCCACGGGTCGCCGTTGAAGAGACGGGTGAGCGCATCGACGGTGCCGGTGGAGATCTTCACCCCGAACAGGTCGGCCATGGCCTCGGCGCTGCGTTGCACGGGGATGTGCTGGCGGCCCAGTAGGTAGACGACGATGGCCCGCACCCTCGGCCCGTAGGACACCGGGGCCCGCACCGCCCGGGGGAACGACGCTGTCGTCGTCGTCCCACAGCACCCACAGCGCCGGGCCTGGGCCCGGTGCTCGGTCGTGACCGGCGCCGGCAGCGGGATGTCGATGACCTGGCGGCGGGTGACGGCGGTCACCTCGGCGTCGGCGAGGCCCGACCCGCACCCCGAGCAGCTCTCCGGCGCATGGTCGATGACCTCGTCGGGGGAGTCGGTCATCTCCAAGGTGGTGCCCTTCGCTCCGAGCTGCTTTCCAGGCCGGCGCTGCTTGCCGCCGGCGGCACGGGCCTTCTTGGCCTGGCGTTCCTCGGCTTGGCGCTTGCGCTCGGCGACGGGGTCACGAGATGACGGCTTGGAGGAGTTCCCCGAGTTCGCTGCCTCGGCTCGCAGCCGCTGGTTCTCAGCGGTCAGGGCCTCGACCTGCTGGGACAGCTCGACGACCAGGACCACCAGCTGGGCGTGGGTGAGCCCGACGGCGTCGCCGGAGGTCATCACGGGCACACGGCCTGGCGGCGGGGCGCCGCAGCGGGGTCAGTGGG
>JANMRJ010000305.1:0-1671 GCA_031370985.1 Acidimicrobiales bacterium | reverse complement strand
CGGTGGGATCGCCGATGGTTCTGGCAGGGGACCGGCGGCACCGGGTGGGGGTGCCGGCAGTGCTCCTGACCGTCGCCGCCGCGGGCTGGTGGTGGTCGGTGAGGATGGCCGAGGAAATGGCCGGCACCGAAACCGCCACGGACGCAATGGGCGGTATGAAGGCCATGTCTGGCCACACCTTGTCTCTTGCCGCCTTCGTCGTCGCCTGGCTTGCGATGATGACGGCCATGATGTTGCCCGCGATCTCGCCGGTCGTCCGGCTGTACTCGCTGGCGGCGGCCAAGGGCCGGGTGGCGCCGCTGCCCTTCTTTGTCGCCGGCTACCTCGTCGTCTGGACCTTTGTCGGGCTGCCTGCATACTTCGGCTGGCGGGTGCTGATGGACCCCATCTCCGATGGCCGACCGTGGGCCGCCCGCCTCGCCGGTGCCGTTCTCCTGCTCGCCGCCGTGTGGCAGCTTACGCCGCTCAAGTCGATGTGCCTGCGCCACTGCCGGTCGCCGATGTCGGTCTTTCTCCGGGTGCGGGGCTCCCTCGCCCGTCCGAGCGCCGCGCTGCGAGCGGGCTCCATCCATGGGCTGTACTGCGTCGGCTGCTGCTGGGCGCTCATGGCGATTCTCGTGGCGCTCGGGACCATGAACCTCGCCTGGATGCTCGGCCTGGCGGTGCTGATCCTGCTCGAGAAGAATGCGCCGTGGGGCGAGGGAGTGGCCAACGGTGCCGCCCTCGTCTTCGTGGTGGTTGCGATCGCTCTGCTCGTCCGCCCAGCAGTCCTGTCCACCCTTACCTAGGAGGAGCGTTGACCACCATAGAGACCAAGACGATTTGGCGGTTGAAGGGCATCGGGTACGAGTTCTGCAACTGCCAGGCAGGGTGCACCTGCAACTTCTCAGGATTCCCCACATCGCCCGATGGCAGCTGCAAGGCCGCCGTGGGCAACCACATCACCGAGGGCGAGTGCGGTGGCGTCGATCTCGGCGGCATCAAGGTGGCCGCTCTCCTGGACTGGCCGAAGGCGATTCACGACGGCGGCGGCAAGGCGGTCTTCGTCGTCCCGGATTCGGTCACCGACGAGCAGCTCGGCCTACTGGCGCAGATCTTCACGGGTCAGCTCGGCGGCATGCCATGGGAGATACTCGGTCAGACCTTCGAGGTCGCGGGGGTGGTACGGGCCGAGGTGGAGATCGACGAGGCCGGCATCGAGAGCGGCTTCCGAATTCCGGGCGTGGGCGAGGCGAGGGGAACGAGCCTCCGCAATCCCGTCACGAACGAGCCGCACGGTGTGTCGATCGTGCTCGATACCGGGTTTATCTGGAAGCAAGGCGAGTGCGGGCAGGGCACGTTCAACGTCGAGGCCGAGGGCATCAGTTTCAGCTTCAAGGACAGCAACTGGATTCGCTACGAATTTGACTGGACCAACGCCGGCTGAGCGTCGAAGCGGGGCAACGACCTTGCGCGATTCGATTTCCGTCGCCGAATCACGTCGTACGCGCCGTCGGGCGGCGCGGCCATCGCCCAGCGGATCCCGCCTACGGCCGGGGGAGGGTTTCGCCTGCGGAAACGCTGGCTTGGCCGACATGGGTAACCCGGCCGACCGGTAGCAAGGCGGAGCGCCGCCTATTCTGCTCTGGCGATCTGGGGAGGCACAACGCCGACGACCGCTGTTGGAAGATC
>JANMRJ010000293.1:0-1897 GCA_031370985.1 Acidimicrobiales bacterium | reverse complement strand
CCAGGACGGCGGCGAGCAGGTCCTTGGTCGACGTCTTGCCAACCGACCCGGTGATGCCGATGACCCGTGCAGGCAGCCGGTCACGGGCGGCGGTGGCCAGTGTGGTGAGGGCGACGAAGGTGTCGGCGACGGCGATCGACGGGCCGGCGCCGATCGGCCGTTCCACCAGGCAGGCGCTGGCGCCGGCCGCCACTGCCGCGTCCACGAAGTCGTGCCCGTCTCGTTCGCCCCGGAGCGCCACGAAGAGCTGGCCGGGCCGGATCAGGCGGGAGTCGATGCCGGCGCCGTCAACTGTCGCATCGGGCCCGGACAGGCTGCCGCCCGTCGCCGAAGCCACATAGGTCGTCCCCAGTCGCATCCCCTTAACCATGCCATCCGCCCGCCCGCTCTAGACTCGGCTCCCGTGCGCCTTGTCATCCTTTTCGGCGGGCGTTCGGCTGAGCACGACATCTCGTGCATCACCGCCGCCCACGTGATCGCCGCCGTCGACCCTGAGCGGTATGAGGTCGTCCCCGTCGGGATCGCCGACGACGGCCAGTGGGTCATGGCGTCATGGGAGCCGGGGGCCACGTCGCTGGTGGCCGAGGGCCCGGGGGTCGACCCGTCGGTGCTGACCCCGGAGTCCCTGGCCTTCCCGCTCGTCCACGGCCCTCTCGGCGAGGACGGCACCATCCAGGGCCTGCTGGAGCTCGCCGGCATCCCCTACATCGGCTCCGGCGTGTTGGCCTCTGCGCTCTGTATGGACAAGGCGATGGCCAAGGACGTGCTGGCCGGCGCGGGCATGGACCAGGTGCGCTACCTGGCACTGCGTGACATCGAGGTCGACGACAGCGCGCTCGACGAGGCCGCCGCCGAACTGGGCTTCCCGCTGTTTGTGAAGCCGGCCAACCTCGGGTCCTCCGTGGCGGTCACCAAGGCCCACGATGTCGAGGAGCTGGCCTCCGCAGTCAAGCTGGCGCTGGCGTATGACGAGTGGATCGTCTTGGAGGAGGCGGTTACGGCCCGGGAGATCGAGTGCGGCCTGCTCGGCTACGGCCGCCTGCGGGCGTCGGTGCCGGGCGAGGTGCGCCCCAGCCACGAGTTCTACGACTACGAGGACAAGTACACCGACGGCGCCGCGCAGCTGTTCGTGCCGGCGCCCCTGCCCCGTGAGGTCGTCGAGGAGGTGCAGGGCATGGCCCTCGCCGCCGGCCACGCCCTCCGGGTCGACGGGATGGCCCGGGTCGACTTCTTCTACGAGGAGAACGGCCGCGGCCTGCTCGTCAACGAAGTCAACACCATCCCCGGCTTCACGCCCATCTCGATGTACCCCAAGATGTGGGAGGCGTCGGGTATCGGCTACTCCGACCTGATCGAGCACTTGGTCGACGCCGCCCTGGAGCGCCACCACAGCCGGGCCGAGCGCATCGGCCGCCCGGGTCGCACCGGCTGACGTTGGCCGCGCCTGGACGATCAGGGAACGAGGTCGCAGGACAGGCGGCTCTATGGCGTTAGGGCACGGTGCCCTGGAATGGACGAACCGGCTGGTCAGAGGCGGTCTCGGGGGTCGACGGGCCAGGATTGCTTGACCGCGGCCGGAGGGCACCGGCCGATCGAGGAAGGCTCCTCCTGTTGGTGGAAGCGGCAACTCGGTGCTGTTCGCGCCCTTCGACCGCATTCGTGGAACTTCAGCCCCGACTCGCTTCCACTAACCACTGTTAGACCTGAACCAAGCGCAGGGCCGGGTGAGTTGGGTGTAGAAACCCTGGTAGCACCGGGCTTCTGGGTGGGCGCGGCCGGAGCGCAGGGACCGGTTCAAGTGAACGGGCGAGTCCCGCAGGTTGGGCTGGTCTATGCCCTTTGGGCGCGGCGGAGCCGGTCGAGTTCGATGGCGGTGTCGATCCATTCGTCGATGAGG
>JANMRJ010000275.1:0-1771 GCA_031370985.1 Acidimicrobiales bacterium | reverse complement strand
GTCGTCTGGCTGCTGATCGTGGCGGTCGTGTCGGTCGGTGGCGCGGGGCTCGTCGCCGCGATGGCCAACCAGCCGGGGACTCCCGGCCGAGCCGAGCTGACCGACGTCGGCGATGCCGCCGCGGCGGGCTCCCTCGATCATGTCCAGGGCGAGCTGACCGACCTCGCGACGAGCGTCGAGCGGCTCGGCGAACTCGGTCGCGGCGCTCTGACGGCGCTCGTCTCGTCGGACTTTACGACCCTCGACGCCGCGGTGGCAGACGGCCAGACGCTCGCCCGCTCGATCGACACGCGATCGGCCCAGCTCCGCGAAGAGATCGCGCTCATGCCCGGGACGGGCGCGAATGAGGCCCTGGTCTGGTCGCCCGACACGAGCGCCCGGCGCGACATCGCCCTGACCGCGCTCACCTCGACCGGCGGCCTCGAAGTGGCCTGGTCTCGGCTCGCTGCCGGCTCGACGGTCGCGGTCCGCCTGACCGTCCTGCTGACCAACCACGACATCACCGCCGGCAAGGCGTCCGAGACGGGACGGACCCTCAAGTACGCCGCCGCCCTCAAGATCCTCCAGTCCGCCCAGGCGATGCTCGACCAGGCGAAGACCCTGCGCGATTCGCTCGCCGGCACCGGGCTCGACGTCTCGACGCTGACCCAGTGGATCGACCGTAACGCCGAGTACGACGCCGCGCTCGCCACGCTGTTCGAGGCCACGATCGCCGGCAGGGGCAAGGTCACGAAAGCGATGATCGATGCCGGGCTCGCGGAGCGAAAGGCGCGCGACTTCCTGCCGTCGAACACGTCGGGCCTGGTGATCATCCTCGCCGAGATCGGGCGGGGTGGGCTCAACCAGGCGGTCATCGGGATCGAGGAGACGCGGGCGAGGCTGCAGGCGGCGGTCGACCGGCTGAGCGCGCCGCCGCCCGATGCGCCGAGCCCGTCCGCCGACGGCGGAGCGCCATCCGCCTCGCTCGCGCCCTGACGGCGGGTACACTGCGCGCACTGTGTCCGACCGCGCCCGTGATGCAGGGCGCGTCCCCTCGCCGAGGAGTGCCCATCCGTGCAGCTGCGTGTCGTCACCGATCAGCCATGGGACGTCAAGGCCGATGTCCTCGCCATCCCGATCGTCGGCGAGCCCGCATTCGATGGCCCGCTCGGCGAGCTCAACCGGCGGACCGGTGGCGAGCTCGCGGCCCTCGCCGCGTTCGGCGAGCTGCGCGCCAAGCGGTTCACGTCGTCGATCGCATCGTCGGGTGAGCTGGCCGCCGGCCGGGTTCTGACGGTCAGTGCCGGCGACGCCGCCAAGCTCGATCGCGAGACGGTCCTCCATGTCGGCGCCGCGGCCGAGCATCGCCTCGGCGGCCGCCACGCCCGAAGCCTCGCGATCTGGCTGACGCCCCTCGCCGACGTCCTCGACGGTGGGGTCGAGGCGGTCGCCGAGCTGGTTGCCCGCGGCATCGTCGAGGGCAGCTTCGATCCGAAATCGCTCTACCCGGACGATGACGCCGGGCACGTCACGATCGGATCGAGCCGCTCCGGGACGCAGATGCCGCCGATCCTCGACGAGCTGATCCTCGTCGTCCCGGGCGCCGACGCCGCGGCCGCGCACAAGGCCGCCGAGCGCGGCGTGATCATCGGCGAGGGCGCGAACCACGCCAAGTCACTCTCGAATCGCTCGGCCAACGACATCAGCCCCGAGGTCCTCGCCCAGGAAGCCCGCGACATCGCCACCAGGCACGACCTGTGGATCGATGTCATCGAGCCCGACCGTGCGCGCG
>JANMRJ010000248.1:0-2420 GCA_031370985.1 Acidimicrobiales bacterium | reverse complement strand
CGTCGAACATGGCGACGGCCGGCACGGTCATCCGCCTGGCCAGTGGGAGACGCCAATCTTGTAGCGGAGCAGGTGGAGGGTCGGTCGACAGCGCCGCCGAGCTAGATCAAGGCCGCCGGCTCGGGTCGCCAGCCTCGATCTCCAGGTCGTTCTTCACCATCATCCGGACCAGCTCGGGAAAGTCGACCTTCGGCTTCCACCCGAGCTGGTCGCGCGCCTTGGAGGCGTCGCCGGTGAGGATGTCGACCTCGGACGGGCGGGTGAAGCGGGGGTCGCTCTCGACCAGGCCCTTCCAGTCCTCGATGCCGGCGGCGGCGAAGGACAGCTCGAGCAGCTCACCGATGGTGTGGGTCTCGCCGGTGGCGATGACGTAGTCCTCGGGGGTGTCCTGCTGGAGCATGAGCCACATGGCCTCGCAGAAGTCGCCGGCGAACCCCCAGTCGCGGGCCGCGTCCAGGTTTCCCAGCGTGATCTTTTCCTGGAGGCCCAGCTTGATCCGAGCCACACCGTTGGTGACCTTGCGGGTGACGAACTCAAGACCTCGCCGGGGCGACTCGTGGTTGAAGCAGATGCCGGAGGTGGCAAAGAGGTCGTAGGACTCCCGGTAGTTCACCGTGATGTAGTGCCCGAACACCTTGGCCGCGCCGTAGGGCGACCGGGGGTGGAACGGCGTCATCTCGGTCTGGGGCGTCTCACGGACCTTGCCGAACATCTCCGACGAGCTGGCCTGGTAGAAGCGGATCCGGTTCCCTTTACCGCTGCTACTCGGGCCGCCGACGATGCGCACCGCCTCCAGCATGCGCAGCACGCCCAGGCCGGTGATGTCGGCGGTGAGCTCGGCCTGGCGGAAGGAGAGGGCCACGAAGCTGATGGCGCCGAGGTTGTAAACCTCGTCGGGCTGCACCTGTTCGACGGCGGCGATGAGCGACGAGAGATCCTGAAGATCGCCCTCGACCAGCTCCAGCTTGGGCGTCTCCTCCTGGATCATGCGGATCTTGGGGTTCGCCTGACCCCTCACCATCCCGAAGACGTCGTAACCCTTCTCGACGAGCATCTGGGCCATGTACCGGCCGTCCTGGCCGGTGATTCCTGTGATGAGGGCGCGGGGGGGCACCGGACGACGCTAGCCGCTGTCCGCACCGCCTCCGCCAACCCGTAGCCTGTCAGGGTGGAACAGTTGGAGGCGACAGGGCAGTTGGCCCCGGTGCAGGCGCCCCGACGCTTCCGGCCGCGGCCTGTCGGAGGCGCGGACCACGGCGGTCACCGGCGCCTGCTCCGGATCCTGATGGTGATAGCGGTGGCCTTCGTGGTGGTGATCGCCCTCTGGGGTGTGGACACGAATGTCACCAGGGGCAAGGTGGGGCGCAACGTCACCCTCGGGGCCACGTCGGTCGCCGGCCTCCGCGGGCCGGAGCTGGACGCGGCCGTCGCCGACCTCGTCGAGCGGTACCGGACCGCAGACGTCGTGGTCGACGCGCCCGATGGCGGGTTCCGTGCCACCGCGGCCGAGCTCGGGCTCTCCGTCGTGGCCGACCGGACGGTGGCCGACGCCCTGAAGGTCGGCCGGACTGGCAATGTGGCGGCCAGGATCGCCGGCTGGGTCCGCAGCTTCGTGGCCGACCGCAAGGCCCCGGTGCGGGTGACTGTCGACGACAAGGCCATGGCCCGCATCGTGGCCGGGCGCGACCCGAAGCGGACGGCGCCCGTCGAGCCGTCGCTCACCGTCAAGGACGACAAGGTGGCGGCCAAGGCGGGGGAGCCGGGCCGCGGGATCTCGCCGGCGTCGGTGCTGGTCGCCCTGGAGACGACCGGGCCCGGGGGGCTCCCGCTTCGCATCTCCGTCGAGCGCGACGCCCTCCCGCCCCGCTTCGGTATCGAGGACGCCCGCCGGCTAGCCGAACGGGCCGAGGCGATCGCCGCCACCGGCCTGCCCGTGAGCGCCGGCCCGGCCACGGCCACGGTGCCGGCGTCGGTCGTGCGGGGCTGGTTCCAGGTGCAGCCGGCCGGCGACGAGCTCAAGCTGGTCGTCGATGCCGATGATGCCCCGGGCGCGCTGGCCGAACTGTTCCCCAAGCCGACGGTGGCACCCGTCGATGCCGGCTTCACCGTCAGCGCCGGCAAGGTGTCGATCACGCCAGCGAAGCCGGGCAGCGGGTGCTGCGCGTCGGGAGCGGCCGCGACCATCGAGTCGTCGTTGCTGACCCGTCGGCCCGCCGACCCCGCGGTCAACCTGCCACTCGCGCCCATCCCGGCCAGCCGCGACGAGGAGGCGGCCCGCAAGATGGGTGTCGTCGAGCCGATCGGCACGTTCACGACCAACCACGCCGCCGGCGAGCCCCGGGTGCAGAACATCCACCGCATCTCCGACCTCGTCCGGGGCGCAGTGATCGCGCCGGGGGCCACCTTCTCGGTCAACGACT
>JANMRJ010000245.1:0-1078 GCA_031370985.1 Acidimicrobiales bacterium | reverse complement strand
CGGTTGCCCGGGCCCTCGATCACGCCGTGCCCTCCCTGGCCGGGATGGCGATGGCACTACTCGCCGCCCCTGCCGTGCTCGCCGTCGATGCCGTGTACAAGTGGAGCCGGGCCCGGCGGGCCGGCGTAGAAGGAGGATGACATGACAAGTCGCCACATCGTCGTCGGCGTCGACGGTTCCCCCTCGTCCCAGGGTGCCCTCCGGTGGGCCTTTGCCGAGGCGAGACTGCGGGGCGCCCCGATCGAAGCCGTCCACGTGTGGCGTTACCCGCTCATGGGATCCTTGCCGGCGCCCGTGTTCGCCCACGACGACCTGGAGGCGGAGGCACTGGCTTTGCTCGACAGTCAGGTGGATGCGGCCCTTGCTGACGAGGACGACGCACCCGTGGTGGAGCGGGTGGTACTCGAAGGCGCGGCGGCCGAGAAGCTCCTGCAACGTGCGGAGAACGCGGACCTCCTCGTCGTTGGACACCGCGGCCGCGGTGGGTTCGCCGACCTGCTGTTGGGCTCGGTCGCCCACCAGTGCTCGGCCCACGCGACCTGTCCGGTGGTCATCGTCCGCCACGCAGGCGGCAATCTCAACGGCAGGTGACGGTCCTGGTCGGTTACCCGCCGACAGACGCCCGGGCCCGCCAGCACACTCCGCATTCATTGTCCGCCCAGTGTCGCAAGGCGTCGGTCCAGAACGGCCGGGGTCGGAACCACCGATCGTCCATCATGACATTCGTTGTCCCCACCTCGGCCGGAGGACCGAGTGAGCTGCTGCCCCCACGCTCGGCCTCGGGTCCCGCCGCCGAAGGTGCACGATCGCGGCCAGGGTGAGACGACCCAGCTGAGGCCCGAACAACTGGACGACGACAACAGGACGACGGCCCGTAGCACGACGGCCTCTCGGGTGAGCCGTCGTGTCCCTACCAGGATGTCGACGGCTCCACCGCGTCCGCCGCGGGTGTCCGATGGACGTTGGGCCGGGCAGCGCTCCGAGCACGAACCATCTCAAACCGGCATGCCGGCGGCTCATGACCAGCGAGAGCCGCGTGGCCCGTCACCAGCCACAAACCCGGCGACGGTCAACGACG
>JANMRJ010000188.1:0-6570 GCA_031370985.1 Acidimicrobiales bacterium | reverse complement strand
CTGTGGCGGCGACGGCAACGACCAGCTCTCCGGTGACGCCGGCAATGACCTGCTCGTCGGCGACGCCGGCAACGATGTCCTCTCCGGTGCCGCCGGCGACGACCGCCTCATCGGCGGCACCGGCATCGACCGGCTGTCGGGTTCCTCGGGCACCGACACCTGCAACGCCGGCGGCCAGGCCGGCGACTACTCCACGCCGGCGCCGGACTGCAACACCATCACCTGAGCCGGCGGCGCACCTCCGCCACCACGACCTGGGGATCGGGTTCGTCGCCCCCGGAGAAGAGGTGGTGGACCTCGGTAGCCAGGACGGCGAGCTGCGTGGCGTTGGCTGGGCCGGCGTCGCCCAGGTCAGCGCGGTGGGCGACAAGGAAGGCGGCTGCCGCCCGCACGGCGTCGTGGGCCGTCACGTCAGGTTCCCCCGGGAAGTCGAAGGTCCAGCGTTGCGCCCGGCGGCCGATCGCCTCCTGCCCACGGTCGACCTCCACGCCGGCGGCCGGGAGGCCCCCTTTCCCGACAAGCAGGCCCCCTTTCCCGACAGACTGGCCCCGTGCCTTCACCTGAGTCACCCCAAGTGCTCGTAGCCGACGCGCTGGCCGGGCGGGTCGATATTGGCTCGCCGGTCGTGGTCAAGGGCTGGGTGCGCAGCCGCCGGGAGTCCAAGGCCGGCGGCGGGCTGTGTTTCGTCGCCGTCCACGACGGTTCGTGCTTCGACCCGATCCAGGTCGTGGCCCGGCCCACGCTGGACAACTTCGAGAGCGAGGTGCTCCACCTCACGACGGGTTGCTCGGTCGTCGTCGCCGGCACGCTCGTGGAGTCGAAGGGCAAGGGCCAGGCGACGGAGATCCAGGCTGAGGAGGTCACCGTCGTCGGGTGGGTGGAGGACCCCGAGACCTATCCTGTCTCCCCGAAACAGCACTCCTTCGAGTACCTGCGCGAGGTCGCCCACCTACGGCCCCGCACCAACACCTTCGGCGCCGTCACCCGGGTGCGGCACTGCCTGTCGATGGCGCTACACCGCTTTTTCGACGAGCGGGCGTTCTGCTGGGTCCACACGCCGATCATCACCGCCAACGACGCCGAAGGGGCCGGCGCCATGTTCCGGGTGTCGACGTTGGATGTCGCGAACAGTGACTTCGCTCAGGACTTCTTCGCTCGGGAGACCCACCTCACCGTCTCCGGGCAGCTCAACGCGGAGGCGTACTGCCTGGCCATGAGCCGGGTGTACACGTTCGGGCCCACGTTCCGGGCCGAGAACTCAAACACCGCCCGCCACCTGGCCGAGTTCTGGATGGTCGAACCCGAGATTGCTTTCGCCGACCTGTCCGACGACGCCGACCTGGCCGAAGCGTGCCTGAAGTACGTGGTGCGGGCCGTGCTCGACGAGCGGGGCGACGACATGGCCTTCTTCGCCGAGCGCATCGACGCCGGCTGCATCGACCGCCTGGAGGGCCTCGTCGCCTCGGAGTTCGAGCGGATGGACTACACCGACGCGGTCGCCGCCCTCACGAAGGCCGTGGACGGTGGCGTGGCGTTCGAGTTCCCGGTCACCTGGGGCATGGACCTCCAGTCCGAGCACGAGCGCTACCTCACCGAGCAGCTCGTGGGCCGCCCGATCGTGGTCATGAACTACCCGAAGGCCATCAAGGCGTTCTACATGCGGGTCAACGACGACGGGCGCACGGTGGCGGCCATGGACGTGCTCGCCCCCGGCATCGGCGAGATCATCGGCGGCAGCCAGCGGGAGGAGCGCCTCGACGTGCTCGACAGCCGTCTCATCGAGCTCGGCCTCGACCGCGACAGCTACTGGTGGTACCGCGACCTGCGCCGCTACGGCACCGTGCCCCACGCCGGCTTCGGGCTGGGCTTCGAGCGGACGATGGCCTACGTCACCGGTATGGCCAACGTGCGCGATGTCATCCCGTTCCCCCGCACACCGAGAAACGCCGACTTCTGATGCCCTCTGACCGTTCTTTGTCCGCTCGCCTACCGTGGCGGTAGTCCAGCGGACAAAGAACGAGCGGGCCGGGCCATGATGGGGGCGATGCTCGAACGGCTGCCTGAGCGGGCCCGCACGCCGGCCGTCGCCCGCGCCATCACCTCGCCCGCCGGCATCCTGCTCGCCGGCGCCGGCGCATCGGCGGCCATCCTGGCCGGCGTACCGCTGGCCGTCGCCGCGCTGGTGGGTGCCGCGGTGTGGGCCGGGCGGGTGGCGATGGCGGTGCCCCGCAAGGCCCAACGCACCCAGGTCGACCCCGCGCTGGTGCAGGAGCCATGGCGGTCGCTGGTCCGCCAGGCCCAGCGAGCGGAGGCGCGTTTCGACCAGGTGCTGGCCGGGACCTCGCCCGGTCCCCTCAAGGACCGGTTGGCCGAGGTCGACGCCCGGGTGGCGGTGGGCGTGGACGAGTGCTGGCGCATCGCCCAGCGGGGCGACGAGCTGTCGGCCGCGGTCGCCGACCTCGGCGTTGACGACCTGGGCGCCCAGCTCCAGCGGGCCGAGGCCGAGGCGGCCCGGCACCCGGAACGGGCCGCGCTGGCCGGCACGGCCGACGCCGTCCGCCAGCAGCTGGCCTCGGCGGAGCGGCTGGCCTCCGTCGCCCGCGACGCGGAGGACCGCCTGACCCGCCTCGCGGCCCAGCTCAACGAGGCCGCGGCCCGTGCGGTCGAGCTGTCCCTCCAGGCGCCCGACGCCGGCACGTTCCAGCCGCTGGGCAGCGATGTCGACAGCCTGGTCGGCGAACTCGAGAGCCTCCGGGTGGCGCTGGAGGAAACGTCGCAGTGACCGGCCACGGTGATGCCGCATCCCGGGCAGCATCCGGCGCCGGCCCGGTATAGGTTCACAGCGTGCAAGAGGGGCGGGGCACGTTCGGGCCCGGCCGGATACGCGTGATGATCGTGCTGGGGGTCTTCACCGTGCTGGCCGCCGCCGGCGCGGCCACCGGCTCGACCGCCGGCGAGGTCGTCTCCGCACCCGTCCGCTTCTTCTTCCCGAGCTTCGGCGCCCCCGAGCCCGCCGCCCAGCCCGCCGTTACGACCACCACCGAGCCCCCGTGCGAGCCCAAGGCGACGTTGCGTCAGCGGGCGGCGGGCGTCCTGGTCGTCGGCCTGCCGAACGTCACCCTGGCGTCGGCGCCCCTCGTCACCGAACTGATGGACCTTGGCGTCGCCGGCGTGCTCATCACCGGACCCAACGTCTCGACCCGCGCCCAGGCCACCAAGTTGATCGCGGAGGTGAAGCGGATGGCCCACCGCCCGATCATCGTGTCCACCGACGAGGAGCCGGGGCGGGTCACCAGCTTCGGCCACATCATCGGCTACACATCCTCCGCTCGCCGCCTGGCCAGCACCGGCACCACCGAGGCCATGCGGGCACTGGCCCGCGACCAGGCCACGGACCTGGCCGCGATAGGGGTCACGCTCGACCTGGCCCCGGTGGCCGACCTCGACGCCGGCCCCTCCGGCGGCACGATCGGCGACCGCTCGTTCTCCGCCGACCCGGCCGTCGCCGCCCGTTACGCCTACGCCTACGCTCTCGGCCTCAACGACAAGGGGGTCGGCTCGGTGATCAAGCACTTCCCGGGCCGGGCCCAGGCCCAGGGCGACGACCACCTCGGACGCATCGTGTCCACCGAGACGATGGACGAACTGAAGGCCAACGACTTGAAGCCGTTCGAGGACCTGATCGCCAAGGGTGCGCCGGTGGTGATGACCAGCAACGTGGACTACGCGGCGATCGACCCGAACACCCCGGCCAGCCTCTCGCCCAAGACCTACACCCTCCTGCGCCAGATGGGGTTCAAGGGCGTCGCCATCACCGACTCGATCGGCATGGGCGCCGTCAACCAGCGCTGGGACTGGGCCGAGGCCGCGGTGAAGGCCGTCGCGTCGGGTGCCGACGGTGTGCTCAGCACCGACGGCAAGTTCGCCCGGGACATGGTCCACGGCCTGGTCGTGGCCGTCCAGAAGGGCGAGCTGAGCGAGGCCCGCCTCAACGAGGCCGCCGGGCGGATGACCGCACTGGCCGGAGGCGACCCCATGGCCTTTGCCTGCTCGCCCGTCGAGCTCCCAAAACTCCAGCTCCAACCGTAGACATCACAAGGAGAAGCACCCATGCCCACCACCCACCGTCACCACCGCATGTCGCTCGCCTGTATCGCTCCGCCCGACCTGCTGCGCGACATCATCCTGGGGGGGAACGCCGCGGAACGGGCTACGGCGGCGGAGACCATGGCCGTCGACCAGACCTTCCGCACCCTTCGGGCCGCCTTCGCGGCCACGGAGGCGGCCACCCAGTCATTCATGCGTCCCATGGGCGGCACCGGTGGCCAACCCCACCGCACCATCTACGACCAGCAGAACAGCGCCGCTTTTGCCCTAGGCGTCGTCGCCCGCACGGAGGGCTCCAAGAAGGTGAAGGACCCGGCGGTGAACGAGGCGTACGACGGCTTCGGTGCCACGTACAAGTTCTTCTGGGAGGTGCTCGGCCGCAACTCCATCGACAACGCCGGCATGCCCATCCTCGGCCTTGTGCACTACTCCATGAACTACGCCAACGCCTTCTGGGACGGGCAGGGGCACATGTTCTTCGGCGACGGCGACGGCCAGCTGTTCACCCGCCTGACCGGCTCCCTCGATGTCATCGGCCACGAGCTCACTCATGGGGTCACCCAGTACGAGGCCAACCTCGTCTACCAGGGCCAGTCGGGGGCACTCAACGAGTCGATGTCGGATGTCTTCGGCTCACTGGTGAAGCAGTACGCCAAGAAGCAGACCGCGGCGCAGGCCGACTGGCTCATCGGCAACGACATCGTCGGGCCGACCCTCAAGCCGGCGCTGCGATCGATGAAGGCGCCCGGCACGGCGAACAAGTACGACAAGCAGCCGGCCAGCATGGACTCCTTCGTCGTCACCGCGGCCGACAACGGCGGCGTGCACATCAACTCCGGCATCCCGAACCATGCCTTCTACGTCACGGCGACGACCATCGGCGGCAACGCCTGGGAGTCGGCCGGGCGCATCTGGTACGACGCCCTGCGCGACGCCAAGGTCCGCCCGACCAGCGGGTTCAAGGCGTTCGCCCGGGCCACTGTCCGCCAGGCCCAGACGCGCTACGGCGACACCGCGGCCGAGGTCGACGCGGTGCGGGCCGGCTGGGACAAGGTGAAGGTAGCGTTGTAGCCATGGGCCTGAACGTGCGTCTGACCCGGAGCGGCGGGTTCGCCGGCCTCTCCATGGTGGCCGATGTCGATCTCGACACGCTTCCGGGGCCGGCCGCAGCGGAAGTGCGGGCCGCGCTGGCCGGGGTGAACTTCGACCGGCCGGCGCCGCTGGGGCGGTCGGCCCGGCCGTCTCGATCGGCGCGATCGGCGCCGACCCCTGGCCCGGTCGACGCCTACCAGTACGACCTGGTGGTGCAGGATGGCGCCCGCTCGAGCCAGTCCCTGACCGTCCATGAGCCCGTCTCCGACCCCGGGCTCCAGACCCTGTTCGGTGTACTGCTGCCAATGGCCCAGCTGGAGTAGCTACCCTTTCCGGGATGTGGAATCGCCGACGCCTGTCGTCCGGCCGGCGTCGGCTTGCCGTCGCTGCCGTACTGGTCGCCGTGCTCGCCGTCCCGATGGCCGCGGTCGGCTGGCTGCGGTTCAACGAGCCGGTCCCAACGGCCACCACCGGGCGCTTCGACCCCAACGTGGTCCGCAGCGTGGTCCCGCCGGTCACCCCGACCACGCTGGTGGAGCCGGTCGTGACGGTGCCAGCGCCCGAACCCGAGACGATCACGGTGGCGGGGAACCGGCTGCGCCGAGGCGTGGCCCGCCCGATCGCCGCGCCGGCGACGGTGGCCGACGTGCGGGGGTCGAGGATCGGCCTGTACAGCACGCCCGGCCAGGCCGAGGCCGACGACAGCTTCTCCAACCCCACGTGGGAGGGTCTGCCGCTGGTCTTCCTGGTCCAGCAGGTCCGGGGCGACTGGCTCGAGGTGCAGCTCAACACCCGTCCCAACCAGACGACGGCCTGGGTGAGGGCCGCCGATGTCAGCCTGCGCCAGATCACCCACCGGGTCGTGGTCAGCCTGGCGGCGCGGTCGCTCACCGTGTACGACGGCCAGACGGCGGTCATGGAGGCCCAGGTCGCCATCGGCACGCCGTCCACTCCCACGCCCCGGGGCAACTACTACATCGACGGCGCGGTCCGGACGCCCGACCCGAGCGGGGTCTACGGGCCGTTCCAACTCTCGGTGGCCGCGTTCTCTGAGGTGCTGATGAGCTTCGGCACCGGCGTCGGCCAGATCGCCTTTCACGGCACCAACGCCCCCAGCCTGATCGGTTCCGCGGCCAGCAACGGCTGCCTGCGCATGAACAACGCCGACATCACCCGGCTGGCCAATACCGTGGCGATCGGCACACCAGTCCAGATCGCCTGAGGTCGGCGGCCTAGCTCGCCAGGGCCTTGACAGGCGAACGCCTGTTCGGCTACTGTGGGAACAGTCCCTCCTCGGAGGACTCAACTCTCGGAGGTTTCGCCCTCCCCTGGTCATGCCCTCGGATCGAGGGAGCGGTAGTGGCTGTTCTG
>JANMRJ010000174.1:0-3935 GCA_031370985.1 Acidimicrobiales bacterium | reverse complement strand
GACGGGGCCGGCCCCTCCAACCGGGTGCGCCGGCCCGGCGGTGGTCGCAAGAAGGCAGTCGACCTGGACCCCGACCTGCTGGCCGCCCTCGACTCCCTGGTCGGTCCCGAGTCCCGGGGCGACCCCATGTCGCCGTTGCGCTGGACGCTCAAGAGCACCCGGCGCCTGGCCGCCGAGCTGACCCGCACGGGCCACCAAGCCAGCTCGTTCCTGGTCGGCCAGCTCCTGCACTACATGAAGTACTCCCTCCAGGGCACCTCCAAGCAGAACGAGGGCGCCCAGCACGCCGACCGTGACGCCCAGTTCCACCACATCAACGCCCAGGCCAAGGCCCATCTCGAAGCCGGCCAACCCGTGGTCTCCGTTGACTGCAAAAAGAAGGAACTGGTGGGCGACTACGCCAACGGGGGCCAGGAGTGGCAGCCGGCGGGGCGGCCCACCCGGGTGGGCGTGCACGACTTCCCCGATGAGCGCCACGAGGCGCCTGATCACCGAATGGAGGTGAGAGACCTTCATCTTCGGCCCGTCGCAGCGGGTCGATGAAGCTGAGGGCAGCCCAACCTGGAAGCGCAGGGGACGGCGGCAAGCAGCCCTGACAACGACGGGACGGGCCGGCACTGCCAGACGGCTCGGGCCCGGCAAGCAAGGCGGAAAGGTGTACGAGAGGAACCAGCGCCAAAACCCCTCAAGAGTCGTGCCAGCTCCAACCTGGTGGATGTGGGCTGGATCGCGGTGCACGCCCACGATGTCGTGGGCGACTCCTGGGTCGGCCTGTCGGGGTCGGCCGGGAGGCCACGGGGAAGAACTGCGGCGTACCCGTGGCGATGCCGCAGGGGCAGAGCTGGGCACCGACCCCGCCAATCGGTATCAGGTGAACGTGGGAACCGCCCGGCGCCCCCTCTCACCAACCCGCCAGGTTGGTGACGGGAAGGCCCGCTGTCGGCTGACGGCGCTGGGACGGGACGGAGGCTCCGTAGTAGTCCGAGGCCGGGAAAGCCGGCCACATGGCGAAGGGAGCCAGCAAGCCCGCAGCAGAAGGACTGCCATGCCAGGAGGCCGCCGGTGAACACCGACGCGCCGTGGCCCGACCTCTACGAGGCCGAGCAACGGGTACTGGGGATCCAGGCGAAGCTGCACCAATGGGCGACCGATGATCCCGGTCGCTGCTTTGACGACCTCTACAACCTGGTCGCTGACCCCGCCTTCCTCGTTGTCGCATGGGAGCGGGTGCGTGGGAACAGGGGGGCACGGTCGGCCGGTGTCGATGGGGTGAAGCCTGGCTCCATCGTCTTCGGGAAGGAGCGGTTCCTCACCGAGCTGCGAGACGACCTCAAAGCTCGGCGGTTCCAACCCATGCCCGTTCGCGAGCGGCTCATACCGAAGCCCGGCACTACCAAGCGCCGGAGATTAGGTATACCCACCGCTCGCGACCGGACGATCCAAGCAGCCCTGCTGCTGGTGCTCGAACCCATTTTCGAGGCGGACTTCCAGCCATGTTCGTATGGCTTCCGCCCCGGACGCCGGGCTCAGGACGCCATCGAGGAGATTCGCTTCTTCAGCGCTCGCTCCTATGAGTGGGTGCTGGAAGGCGACATCAAATCATGCTTCGACGAGATTTCGCATTCGGCATTGTTGCAGCGAGTGCGGGCTCGGATCGGGGACAAGCGTGTCCTGGGGCTGGTGAAGGCGTTCCTAAAGGCGGGCATCCTCTCTGAGGATGGCGTCCGACGGGACACGGTCACCGGCACCCCGCAGGGCGGCATCCTTTCTCCGCTGTTGTCCAACATCGCCCTCTCGGTCCTCGACGAGCATTTCGCCGCGGCCTGGCAGGCGATGGGCGACACTCACGCTCGTGAGCGGCGACGACGCAAGGGCCTGGCCAACTACCGACTCGTCCGTTACGCGGACGATTGGGTGGTGCTGGTGGCTGGGGACCGCGCCGACGCTGAGCGCCTGCGGGAGGAGGCAGCGGCGGTCCTCGCCCCGATGGGCCTGCGCCTGTCGGAGGAGAAGACGGTTGTCGTCCACATCGACCAGGGTCTTGACTTCCTGGGCATGCACATCCAGCGCAGGCTCAAGGCAGGCACGGCCAAGAAGTACGTCTACACCTACCCGTCAAAGAAGGCCCTTCGGGCCGCCTGCGACAAGGTGCGGGCGCTCACCCGGAGGGCGTCGAACATGACGCTCGACGAACTGCTGGGCCGGCTCAACCCGGTCCTGCGGGGATGGTGCAACTACCACCGGCACGGGTCGGCCAAGTCCACCTTCGGGTACCTTGACCACTTCACGTGGCGGCGGGTGACGCGCTGGCTGCGCCAGACGCACAAGGGCATCACATGGTCCGCCCTCTACCGCCGCTTCCTCAACGACGAGGGGCGACCGGCGGGGAGCAAGGTGACGCTGTTCCAGCCGCAGGCGGTGGCGATCACTCGCTACCGCTACCGGGGGAGCCGCATCCCCACGCCATGGTCGGGCGCCACGCTGGGATCAGCCGTGTAGTCGTGCGGCATGGCTTGTGGAGAGCCGGATGCGTGGAGACGCGCACGTCCGGTTCGGAGGGCGGGCCAGGGAGACGGACCGGCTGAGAGGCCGGCACTGCGCCCTGGTCCGACCCCTACCCCGAGATGGGCAAGGCCATCCCCTATGGCGTCTATGACCTCTTCGCCGACGAGGGATGGGTGTCGGTGGGCGACCACCACGACACCGCCGCCTTCGCGGTGGCCACCATCCGGCGCTGGTGGGAGCGCATGGGCCGGGCCCGCTACCCCGACGCCACCCGGCTGATGATCACCGCCGACGCCGGTGGGTCCAACGCGGCGCGCAGCCGGCTGTGGAAGCTCGAGAATCGGACGCTCCTTACCCTCGCTCAGCTGAGTTTGGAGCTCGCTGAACGCTGGCTGGCCCTCAAAGTATTGCTCAATGAGTGCAACGCCGTCCGCATCACAAATCTCCGGGTGAAAACGACGGGCCAGTGTTTCGATCGCTGCCAGCACTGCACCCTCGCGTCGAATGCTAGCAGCGTCTCCTTTGTGCCCATCTTCAGTGCTACAGGCGAGTTTGACGATAATCCGGTGCTCGCCACGACTGACGTCAAAGGTGGTAACGCCGCGTCGTGATGACCGTTCGCTGACATCTACGTTCGACGCGCCGCCTAGCCGGACCAAATCGCAGCTCGACCTCGGCGAAGACAACTTCGACGACCTGCCCGCCGATGCCGACCACCGCCGCGTCGCTGTTCGTCGAGAGATCGACGCCAGCCAGGTCGGCGAGCCAGGAGGCCGCCAGCACGCTCTCGGCGCCGGTGTCGACCAGGCCCAGGTACGGTTCAATCTTCCCCTGCGAGCCGGGGATGCTCACGGCCACTACAGGCCGAAGAACTTCCCGGCCTCGTCGAGGTGCGCGCTCGGCGACGTACGGATACAACCAAGGAAGGTTGCCGCCCATCCGTGGGATCAGTTCATCCCGACGAAGAGGGGTTCGTCCTCTCTCGGAGCACGCATGACGGCAACGTTGAGAAGGCCCTTGGCCTGGATCTGCTCATGCATCTCCTGAGGCGTGTCTGCCGTCAGGACGACCTCGTCGGTCGCCATGTCTATGGCCACGCACTTGCCGGGGTAGCGCTCGAGGTGGAAGCAACGGGGCACTCCTCCATGATGCCAGCCGCCGCCAGCGTCCGTTGGCCGACCCAGTCTCACCGGGAGCGAGAGGACAGGCGGAGGTGTAGCGATGACCGCCGCCGTGACCGCCACGTGACCTTAGCGAAGGTCACGGAGGGTTTCTGGCGGTCCGTGGCGGTCAAGCGAAATACCCCCTGACCAGGGCTTTTACGGATTTCAGCAGGTCACGAAATGGCCGCTAGCGACAATACCGTTTACTTAGTGCCCCCCTGGACCTGGAGGGCGATGAAGTCGATGCCGTTGGCGTCGGGCGTGTAG
>JANMRJ010000171.1:0-2428 GCA_031370985.1 Acidimicrobiales bacterium | reverse complement strand
CACGGCCAGGCCGGCCGCCAGCGCACCGACCCAGCCGATCAGCCGCATCGCGGCGCGCGGACGCCGGATCCTGTTCGGACGACCCCTGGCCAGCGACGAGGAGGCGGACGAGCGGCTGTCGATCCCCAAGGCACTGGCCGTCTTCTCGAGCGACAACCTGTCGTCGGTCGCCTACGCGACCGAGGCGATCATGTTCACGCTCCTGGCCGCCGGCACCGCGGCCTTCTGGCTGACGATCCCGATCTCGATCGTCATCGTCGCGGTCCTCGGCATCATCGTCGTCTCCTACCGGCAGACGATCCGCGCCTACCCGAGTGGCGGCGGCAGCTACATCGTGGCGAAGGAGAACCTCGGGACGCTGGCCGGACTCACGGCGGCGGCCGCGCTCCTGGTGGATTACGTCCTGACCGTCGCGGTCAGTGTCGCGGCCGGCGTCGCCGCGATCACCTCGGCGTTCCCGGGGACGTCGCCGGACCTGCGGGTGCCGATCGCCTCGGCCTTCATCGTCGCGGTCATGCTCGTCAACCTGCGCGGGATCCGTGAGAGCGGGACGGTCTTCGCGATCCCGACCTACGTCTTCCTCCTCTCGATGCTGGCACTGATCGGGATCGGCATCGGCCGGACGGCGCTCGGCGACATCCCGCAGGTCGGCGACGTTCGCGCGGTCGCGGTCCCGCTCGAATCGCTCAGCCTGCTCCTGCTCATGCGGGCCTTCGCCGACGGCTGCAGCGCCATCACCGGGGTCGAGGCCGTTTCGAACGGGGTCCCCGCGTTCACCCGGCCGGAGGCCAGTCACGCACGGACGACCCTCGCGATCATGGGCGTCCTCGTCGGCCTGATGTTCTTCGGGACCTCATTTCTGGCGGGTGTCTCAGGTGCGGTCCCAAGCGAGCATGAGACCGTGATCTCGCAGATCGGCCGAGCGGTGTTCGGCTCCGGAGTCGTGTACTCCTTCCTGCAGGTCTCGACGATGGGCATCCTCGTCCTCGCCGCCAATACGTCCTTTGCCGACTTCCCGCGACTGGCCTCGCTCCTGGCACGCGACGGGTTCATGCCGAGCCGCTTCGCCTTCCGGGGAGAGCGACTCGCATTCAGTGCCGGCATCGTGGCGCTCGCAGTCCTCTCGATCGTGGTCCTCGCGGCGTTCGGTGGCCGCGTCGAGGCCCTCATCCCGCTCTACGCGATCGGGGTCTTCACCTCGATCACGCTCTCGCAGGCCGGGATGGTCGTCCACTGGCGGCGTGAACACGGCGAGGGCTGGCGGCGCAGTCTCTCGATCAATGCCGTCGGTGCGGTCGCGACGGGCATCGTGACGGTCATCTTCGCGGTCGCCAAGTTCGCCCTGGGGGCGTGGCTCATCGTCATCATCATCCCGCTGCTGGTCGGCGCCATGCTCATGATCGGCCGCCAATACCAGCGCAGGCACCTCGAGATCGAGGTCCCCACCGAGCGCGTCATCGGGCCGCCGCGTCGGCACCAACAGGTCATCGTCCCCGTCGCCGATGTGACCCGGGACGTGGTCCAGGCCATCCGTTTCGGGAGGACGATGTCGGGCGACGTGACGGCCGTCCATGTGACTGACGACCTCGAAGCGGGCGCCCGGTTCAGGACCCGGTTCGAGCGCCAGCTACCCGGGATCCCGCTGGTCATCGTCGAGTCGCCATACCGATCGCTGGTGGCCCCCCTTGTCAGGTTCCTCGAGGATGCCGCCGAGCGCGACGGCGAGGACGTCGTGATCGTCCTCCTGCCGGAGTACGTCCCGCGCCATTGGTGGGAGCGTTTCCTCTACAACGAAAACGGCCGGCGGATCGAGCGCGCGCTCCTCGGCCGCTCGAACATCCTGGTGGCGGAGGTCCCGTACCGGCGCGAGGTGTGACCCCTTCGGTCCCCGGCCGACTTGTCAGTCGCCGCGCACGATGCGTCGGGCATCGCGGCTGACCCGCAGGAAGCCCATGAAGTGGCGCCACGGCCGGATGTGGCTGGGCGCACCGGCGTAGATCGTGCGGATCGGGACATCGGTCATGGGCAGGCCGAGCGCGATGCAGCGCGCGATCATCTCGACTTCGAATTCGAAGCCTGACTCGTCGCTGTCGAGGAGGGCGGTCATGAGCCGACGGCCGATGAGTCGATAACCGGACTGGTTGTCCGCGACGCGGCGCCCGACGGCAGCCGAGATGACCCAGCCGCCCAGCGTGTTCGACAAACGCCGGACCGGCGGCATCGAGCCGAAATCGCGCCGACCGATGACGAGCTCCGGATGCCCGGCCTCGAACGCGGCGAGGAAGGTCGGGATCTCGTCGGGGTCATGTTGCCCGTCGGCATCGAGGGTGACGACGGCCTCCACGCCATGCTCGAGGGCGTACCGGAAGCCCGCGCGGAGCGCGGCTCCCTTGCCGGCGTTGGGACGCAGCCCCAGGACGATCGCACC
>JANMRJ010000112.1:0-3010 GCA_031370985.1 Acidimicrobiales bacterium | reverse complement strand
GCGGGATCGACAGCATCGACACGGTCCGCCCGACCGGATCGAGGGACACGACGATCATTGAATCGGTCAGGGCTTCGGTCCGGCCGGGTCCGGAGTCGACCCCGATCAGGAGCACGTTCAGGCGCTCCTTCGCGGTCGGTGCCGGCGTCGTGGGATTCGAACGCCCGTCCGAATCGGAGAAGATATGGGCGAACATCGCCTGCGCTGCCGTGCCGTATTTCCAGGCCAGAGCATGGGGTGCGGCCGTCACGAGGAGCAGGACGACGAGCCCGATCGCCCCGAGCCGACCGGGCCGTCGCGGATAGCGTCGATCGACGAAGGCGTTGATGACCGCCACCACCCGCCAGCCGAGCAGCGCGACATTGAGCACGAGCAAGGTCGCGAGCACGGGCGGGGCGATGACCTGGGCGAGGAGCATCGTGGGCTGATCGGAGCGGACCCACAGCACAGCCGCGATGACGAGCGCGACGGTCGGTCCGCCGAACAGCAACGCCAGTCGCAACTGTCCGTTGATGGCCTGGCCCACGCCGGGCACGAGTGCCGAGGCGGTCGCCGCGATCAGACGTCGTTGATCGGTCCGGCCTGCCGGCTCCTGGAGGGGCCGGGCCTGGGACTCGACGAGGGGACGGCCGATCCCACGCCGAGGGGCGGAGGAATCGCGCACGGAACGCTCGGCCATCGGTGGGGAGTGTAGCTGCACCGGACTGTCGGCGCCCTCCGGGCCAGCCGTCCGGCGGACATGGTGACGCCGGGCGATCGATCAGCCTGCCAGTGATCGCCCGGCGTCGTGTCTGTGACGCGCGACCAGCGCCGACTGTTCCGTTCCACCGTCAGGACACCGACAACGGCCTCGCGAGCTCGTCATCAAGCCGGGTCGTGATGCCCACCGGATGGGACGTGGCGCTCCCGGCCCGGCGATCCGCGCACGACCTATCAAGACGGTCTTCGATACCGTGGCGATGGGGTTGCTCTTGTCAAACTGATGTGGCTCATGATTGAATAAGACATGCCCGAGACTTCGGTCCACAGCCTGCCGGCTCGCGCTGGTCGCTACGTCCGGCAGCCGTCCGGCTACGACGCATTCATCCCCGCGGCGCTGCCACCCGATCCTCCTGTCGACCTTGGCCGTTTGGTGCCCTTGCTGTCAGCGGCCGACCAGGCGATCGGTCGGCTCGACGGAGTGGGCCGGACACTGCCCAATCCGGAACTGTTCGTGGCGATGTACGTGCGCCGGGAGGCCGTGCTCAGCTCACAGATCGAAGGGACGCAAAGCACGCTGGACGACGTCCTGGCCTACGAGCTCGACACGAGCCGACAGCAACTCCCCGGCGACGTTGGCGAGGTCGTGAATCACGTCGCAGCCATGACCTATGGCTTGCAGCGTCTCGAGACGCTTCCGCTGTCCAACAGGCTCATCAAGGAGATCCACGAACGACTGATGCGAGACGTTCGTGGTGCGGAACGGAGCCCCGGCGAGTTCCGACGAACCCAGAACTGGATCGGGCCGGGCGGGGGATCCCTTCGGGATGCGGCCTTTGTCCCGCCCCCGGTGCACGAAATGGAGATTGCCATGGGCGACCTCGAGACCTTCCTTCACGCGCCGGGAGGCCTCCCTCGGCTCGTCCATGCCGGGCTGGCCCACGCTCAATTCGAAACGATCCACCCATTCCTCGATGGCAACGGACGCGTCGGCCGCCTGCTGATCACCTTCCTTCTGGTCCACGGAGGGGTGCTGCATCGGCCGCTGCTCTACCTGAGTTACTTCTTGAAGCGCCATCGCAGCGAGTACTACGACCGTCTGATGGCCGTTCGGCACGGCGGGGATTGGGAGAGCTGGCTCGGATTCTTCCTGCGCGGCGTTGCTGAAACAGCAAATGAAGCCACCAGCACCGCGGGAGCCGTCCTGACCCTCCGCGACCATCATCGAGCGCTTGTTCGGGATCTCGGCGCGAATGGCAGCCGGCTGCTCGATCATCTCTTCGCCCAACCGCTCGTGAATGTGAAATCCGTCGGATCCGCGCTGGGAGTGTCCTGGCCGACGGCCAACAAGCTGGCGCAGGCGTTCGCCGAGCGCCGGATCCTCGACGAGGCGACCGGCTATCGGCGGAATCGCGTCTTCCGCTTCAGCCCGTACCTCGCTCTGTTCAGCGATCCACGGCCGACCGCCGACTCGGACACGCCCGCTCAAACCTCGGAAGGGGAGCACTCAGGTGCCTGAGCGCGGGCGGTGATCGCACTTGCAGGATTGGCCTCAGGCGTCCCAGCCCGCTCGAATCAGCCTCAAAGTCGGGTTCGGTTTGTCAAGCCCGCGGCCGACGGCACCACTGGCATCTGACGGGCACATGCGATATCGACAGCACGTGCGATATCCGCGCTCAAGGCCAACGTTCAACACGACCGACGAAAATTGAGCCTCGACGAGAAGATCCTCGCCAAGGCGGTCCGCAAGCGCCCAGCCATGTCCGAATCGCGACACTGGCGTCGCGATGCTGTCGAGTATTGTGCGATATTCACGTACAACCCAGCGGGGTGTGGCGTAGTTGGCAACGCACGTGCTTTGGGAGCACGAGATCGTCGGTTCGAGTCCGACCACCCCGACCACCCGACCAGTCAGAGTCCCCCTGCCGATTTCCATGTCGCGACTTGTCAGCCCGGCAGCACGCGGACCTCGGCGCTCGGCAGCGTCTTCCACCAATGCGTATATCGGCGGTAGACGTTGGGGTCGCGACCGGCGAGGAACGCCAGGAGCGCACTGGCCTCTGCCGTGAGCCCGGTCCACGCCTCGTCCGATAGCGGCCGGAACGCCGTCGCCTCGATGCCGCCTTCGACCGGGCGCCACACCCCGGCGACGAAGCCGTCGACGAGCAGGGTCGGCAGGACGTCGCCGTTCTGGCGAATGACCAGCTTTCGAAGCTCCGGCGGGATCACCCGGCTGCGGTCGGCGTAGGCCAGCAGGACGCTGTCCCACATCGACAGCAGTCTCGGCGGAGCAGCGGTCTCCTCGTCCGGG
>JANMRJ010000111.1:0-1621 GCA_031370985.1 Acidimicrobiales bacterium | reverse complement strand
GCGGGATCGACAGCATCGACACGGTCCGCCCGACCGGATCGAGGGACACGACGATCATTGAATCGGTCAGGGCTTCGGTCCGGCCGGGTCCGGAGTCGACCCCGATCAGGAGCACGTTCAGGCGCTCCTTCGCGGTCGGTGTCGGCGTTGCGGAATTCGAACGCCCGTCCGAATCGGAGAAGATATGGGCGAACATCGCCTGCGCCGCCGTGCCGTATTTCCAGGCCAGAGCATGGGGTGCGGCCGTCACGAGGAGCAGGAAGACGAGCGCGATTGCGCCCAGCCGCCCGGGCCGCCGCGGATAGCGTCGATCGACGAAGGCGTTGATGACCGCCACCAGCCGCCAGCCGAGCAGCACGACGTTGAGCACGAGCAAGGTCGCGAGCACGGGCGGGGCGATGATCTGGGCGAGGAGCATCGTCGGCTGATCGGAGCGGGCCCACAGCACGGCCGCGATGACGAGCGCTACGGTCGGTCCGCCGAACAGCAACGCCAGTCGCAGACGTCCGTTGATCGCCTGGCCAACGCCCGGCAGGAGTGCCGAGGCGGTCGCCGCGACCAGACGTCGTTGATCGGTTCGAGCTGCCGGCGCCTCGAGGGGCCGGGTCCGGGACTCGACGAGGGGACGGCCGATCCCATGCCGAGGGGCGGAGGAATCGCGCACGGAACGCTCGGCCATCGGTGGGGAGTGTAGCTGCATCGGACTGTCGGCGCCCTCCGGGCCAGCCGTCCGGCGAACATGGTGACGCCGGGCGATCGATCAGCCTGCCAGTGATCGCCCGGCGTCGTGCCTGTGACGCGCGACGATCGCCGACTGTTCCGTTCCACCGTCAGGAGCGGTGATCGCACTTGCAGGATTGGCCTCAGGCGTTCCAGCCCGCTCGAGTCAGCCTCAAAGTCGGGTTCGGTTTGTCAAGCCCGCGACCGACGGCACCCCTGGCATCTGACGGGCACATGCGATATCGACAGCACGTGCGATATCAGCGCTCAAGGCCCAACGTTCAACGCGACCGACGAGAATTGAGCCTCGACGAGAAGATCCTCGCCAAGGCGGTCCGCAAGCGCCCAGCCATGTCCGAATCGCGACACTGGCGTCGCGATGCTGTCGAGTAATGTGCGATATTCACGTACAACCCAGCGGGGTGTGGCGTAGTTGGCAACGCACGTGCTTTGGGAGCACGAGATCGTCGGTTCGAGTCCGACCACCCCGACCACCCGACCAGTCAGTCTCGCTGCCGATTTCCATGTCGCGACTGGTCAGCCCGGCAGCACGCGGACCTCGGCGCTCGGCAGCGTCTTCCACCAATGCGCATACCGGCGGTAGACGCTGGGGTCGCGACCGGCGAGGAACGCCAGGAGCGCACTGGCCTCTGCCGTGAGCCCGGTCCATGCGTCGTCCGATAGCGGCCGGAATGCCGTCGCCTCGATGCCGCCTTCGACCGGGCGCCACACCCCGGCGACGAAGCCGTCGACAAGCAGTGTCGGCAGGACGTCGCCGTTCTGGCGAATGACCAGCTTTCGAAGCTCCGGCGGGATCACCCGGCTGCGGTCGGCGTAGGCCAGCAGGACGCTGTCCCACATCGACAGCAGTCTCGGCGGAGCAGCGGTCTCCTCGTCCGGG
>JANMRJ010000007.1:0-2246 GCA_031370985.1 Acidimicrobiales bacterium | reverse complement strand
CGGCCGACCGAGGACGCGGCGCTGGTCGGCGACTGATCGGCGCACAAGGCGGGCGCGCCGTTGTGCGCGTGCACCGCGACGCGCACCACGGGCCGCCTGGCTGAAACCTTTGAGGCGTCGCCCGTCTCAGGGAGTCAGATGGCCGGCGCCCATGCCGGTCCGCTGTCTCGGGAGATCACCGCATCATGGATGTCAAGAACCGACTCGCACGAGGCGTCGCGACTTCCGGCGTCGCCCTGTTCCTTGTCACCGGTGCCGTTCTCGGTGCCAACTCGATCGCCGGCGCGCCGGCCAGGACGACCGACGCGAACGTGACCACGAGCGACCCGACCGTCGAGCCGACGGACACCGCCGAGCCGACCGAAACCGTCGAGCCGACGACGGCAGCGGCTGATACGGCCGAGCCGACCGACAGCCCAGAGCCGACCGAGACCGCGGAGCCCGCGCACACGGCCAAGCCCGCGCACACGGCCGAGCCGAAGGACACTGCCGAGCCGACCGAGACCGACGGCGCCGAGGACGCAAACGCCCAGGGCGACAACGCCCAGGGTGACCAGCAGACCGCCGAGCCGACCGAGACCCCCGAGCCGACCGACACGCCGGACTCGACCGACTCGTCAGGTGGCGGCGATTCCTCCGGCGGCGGCGACTGACGGACCCGACCGGCAGCACCGCAATCCTGAACAGTGGACCATGGACGCGTACCGCACGGGCCGTCCACGGTCCACTCGTTCCTCGGGGGTTACGTCACGCCAGTCCCGTCCGATCCAGCGCCGATCCAACGCGCCGACCAGCCCGATCGAGTCGACCGACCTGATGTCAGCGATGAGCGCGCAGCGGTCGACGCCGTCCTGGCCGGCGATCGGGACGCATTCCGGATCCTCGTCGACCGCGAATCCGCGTCGATCATGCGCGCCTGTCACCGGATTCTCGGCGACGTCCACGAGGCCGAGGACGCGGCCCAGGAAGCATTCGTGATCGCGTTCCGCAGCCTCGCCGGCTGGCGCGCTGACGGGCCGTTCGGAGCGTGGCTGACCCGGATCGCGGTCCGGATCTCCCTTCGGCGGGCCCAGAAGCGGCGCGATGTGGTGTGGATCGACCCGGCTGCCCCGGATCGCCCGCTCGACCTGCCGGGCGGCGTCGACCCGGCCTCGAGCTCGCTCCACTCCGAGCGGGCCGCCGACATCCGCGCCGCGGTCGCCCGGCTCGATGAGCCCTACCGCGAAACGGTCGCCCTCCGGTTCTTCGGCGAGCTCAGCCTCGACGAGATCGCGGCCCAGACGGGCCGTCCGCTCGCCACCGTCAAGACCCACCTCCGTCGTGGCCTGATCCGCTTGCGCGGCTCGATCGACGGGACCGCGTCATGACCGGCGGGCAGTTCGTCCATCCGTCCGATGAGGAGCGGATCGCGGCCGACCAGGCCCGCGAGCTCGAGGCGATGACGATGTCGATCACGTCTGCGGTGAAGCCGAGCGAAGGGTTCGCCGACCGGGTGATGGAGGCGAGCGCCGACGAGCCGCTGCCCCAGCCGGTCCGGGCGTTCGGGCTGGCGCTCCTCGGGGGACACCTGCGAGCGGCAGCGTCCGCGGTCGGCGATGCGTGGCGGACGATCTCGAGCGCGCCGGCCCCGATGGTGGTCCGCGCCCAGGCGCTCGCCCTCGTGCTCGTGGTACTGGTCGGATCCATCGCCCTCGCGGGCGGGGCCACGGTTGGAGCGTTCGGGCTTTTCAATGGCACGCCGCCGACCCCGGGTCCGTCGGTCCCACCGCGCAGCCTCGAGATCCAGAGCCCATCCCCGTCGCCGTTGCCCGCACCGGAGGCTACTCCGAGCGAGACGCCACAGGAATCGTCGAGCGCTGAGCCGACCGACACCCCCGAGGCGACCGAGACGCCCGATGCTCACGCGACCACCAGCCCGACGTTCCGACTGCGAACCGCGACACCGACCGCGACTGACGATCACGGCGGCGGCACCGGTTCGGGATCAGGTACGGGCTCAGGTTCGGGCGATGGCGGACAGACCCCGAGCCCGACCGAGACGGAAGATTTGTCCGGCGGCGGCGGCTGACGTCCGCTCCGCCGCGATCATCACGAAGATGCCCCGACCGATCGGTCGGGGCATTCGTTCTCAGGTGGTCCGAGCTCAAGGGTGAGCGGGAGTCCGCTCGGCGGCGTTGACCGACCGACTCGCCTTGGTGATCTTCGGCCAGAAGAGTCCCGCCGGATCAACGCCGACGAAAGCAGAC
>JANMRJ010000004.1:0-4607 GCA_031370985.1 Acidimicrobiales bacterium | reverse complement strand
CCGCGCCGCCTTCGGGGAGTACGTGGCTGTGCTCGAACGTGCCGGCGGCCCGCTCGACGCCGACACCGTGCGGGTCTACCGATCCCGGGTGGGCCGGTTCCTTCAGTGGCTGGCCGGCGCGGACATCGACGGGGAACCGCTCGTCGACCCCGCGGCACGTGACTGGGCGGTCCGCGACTACCGCACCTACCTCCTGACGGTCGCCGCCCGGAAGCCATCGACGGTCAACGCCCACATGACGGCGATCGCCGACTTCTACCGGCGGCGTGGGATGAGCCCAGCGACCGCAAGGCGGGAGGACTTGCCCAAGGCCGCCCCGCGGGCGCTCGACCACAAGGCCCAGCTGCGATGGCTGCGCGCTGCCGAGCATGCCCCGAAGCGGGACAAGGCCCTCGCTTACGTCGGCTTCTACGCCGGGCTGCGCATCGGGGAGATCGTGGCGCTCGACGTGACGGACGTGCGAATGTCTGCCCGGAGGGGCCATCTCGTCGTCCGCTACGGCAAGGGTGGTCGATACCGGGAGGTACCCCTGCACCCCGCCCTGCGGGCGACGCTCGAGGCATGGCTGGAGGAGCGGCCCAAGTGGCCCGGAGCCGATGAGCAGGCCTTGTTCTTGAACCGCCGGGGCGGCCGCCTGACGACCCGAGGCGCCTACGACGTGCTGACGGCGTTCGCCGAGGAGGCTGGGATCACTGTCGGGCGAGAGGGCGACTTCACGCCTCACGTGCTCCGCCATACGGCCGGGACAACCCTGACGCGGGCCGGAACCGACATCGTGATCGTGGCGGAGCTCCTCGGCCACAGCGTGGAGACCGCTCGCCGCTACGCGCTACCAAGCGAGGAGGACCGCCAGGCCGCCATCGAGCGACTGCCCGTTGACCGGTAGCTCTACGACGCCGTGAGCGCCCGGTCCCAGTGCTCGGCCCAGGCGCACAGCTCGACCAATGCGGGGCGGAGCCGCTCGCCCTCGGGTGAAAGCCGGTAGGTGCTAGCTAGGAGGGGGACACCAATGACGAACGGGTGGCTTCTCCGCTCGCTCCTCGGTGCGACGCGGTTGGGCAGGTGAGCGAGGTGGGATCGCTGCCGGTTGTCGAAGACGCCGGGCTCCGGCAGTACGCCGAACGCCTCTGGTCCACCGAGAGCTACCAGCGTTGGAAGCGGTTCGTCGGCAGGGCGCTGGCTGACGGCTCGATCTATGACGAACCCTCGCTCAATGGCGCGACACCAACCTCGTCCTTGGAGGCGTGACTGAACCGTCGTGGCGCCTGCACTACGAAATGCTTCGGACGGTGCATATGGTGACCGGCGAGTAGACATCATCGAGCAGCCCTAGCCGCTCGGGCACCTTTCGAGCACAGCCACGCAGCCGCTTGTAGTAGTCGTTCATTGTCGGTTGCGTGCGCCCCCAGGGACTCGAACCCTGAACCCACAGATTAAGAGTCTGTTGCTCTGCCAGTTGAGCTAGAGGCGCCTGACCCTGATCGAGCCGGCATTACGTCCTGAGGACCATACCCCCGGCGGGTGACCGAGGGGACTTGAACCCCCGACCTCCAGGGCCACAACCTGGCGCTCTAACCTGCTGAGCTACGGCCACCATGCGACGGGGTCCAGCATGGCACACCCCAGCGCCGGCGAGAGCTGGATTGGCTCCTCAGATGAGGCGGCGCTCGGTGGCCCACCGGGTGAGGTCGTGGCGGTTCGACAGCTGGAGCTTGTGCAGGACCGACGACACGTGGGTCTCAACCGTCCGGGCCGAGATGACCAGCTCCTTGGCGATGGCCTTGTACGGGTACCCCCGGGCGATCAGGCGAAGGACCTCCTGCTCCCGCGCCGTCAGCTGGTCGAGGTCGGGGTCGGCCGAGGGACCAGGGCTGGCGGCGAAGGCGTCCAGGACGAAGCCAGCCAGGCGGCGGGAGAACACCACATCGCCGTCGGCCACCCGCCGGATGGCGTCGGCCAGCTCGGGTCCGGAGATGGTCTTGGTCACATAGCCCCGGGCGCCGGCCCGGATCACTCCGATCACGTCCTCGGCCGCGTCGGACACTGACAGGGCCAGGAACCGGACCTCCGGCGCCTGCGGGGCCACGCCCTGCACGACGGCCCGGCCGCCGCCGTCAGGCAGGTGGACATCGAGCAGCACGACCTCGGGCCGGCGCTCCAGGATCATTTCAATGGCGGCCCGCACCTCCGACGCCTCGCCGACCACATCGACGGAGTCGCCCAGCTCGGCCCGCACCCCGGAGCGGAACAGCTCGTGGTCGTCGACCAGGAACACCCGCGGCTTCGCGGTCCCAGTCGTCGTCACAGCCTGAGCTCCACTTCCGTGCCCTCCCCGACCGTCGACCGGACCACGGCCTTGCCGCCGTGGCGGGTCATCCGGTCAACAATCGAGTCACGCACGCCGTGGCGGTCGGGCGCCACCGTCTCGGGGTCGAAGCCGGCGCCCCAGTCCCGGACGAAGACCGACGCTTCGCCGTCGCGCACCTCGGCGTAGACCGACACGGTCTCGTCACCCGACCACTTCGCCGCGTTCACCATCGCTTCCCGTGCTGCGGCCACCAAGGCACGGGTGCGGTCGTCGAGCGGAAGGTCGCCCACGGCCACGACATCAATGCTCACCCCGTGCAGCCCCTCGACCTCCTCGCCGGCCCGGGCCAGGCCGGCGGCCAGCGTCTCCGCCCCGGGCATGTCCTGCTCCTTCTCGAACAGCCAACCCCGCAGCTCCCGCTCCTGGCGGCGGGCCATGGTGACCACGGCCCGGGGGTCGTCGGCATTGCGCTGGATGAGGGCCAGGGTCTGGAGGACGGAGTCGTGAAGGTGGGCGGCCACCTCGGCCCGCTCCTCCGAGCGGATGCGCTTGCGCCGCTCCGAGGCCAGGTCGCGGCCCATGCGCACCCAGAACGGGCCGGTGATCAGGGCCAGGCCACCCACGATGCCGGCGCTGGCCAGCACGCCTTGGCGCACCGCCGAGAACGCGTCGCTGGCGGCCAGGAACGCGCCCACACCACTGACGACGAGGGCCACGCCCAGGGCGACGCGGGCCAGGGCGGCCCGCCGGGAACGGAGGTCGACCGCCGCCGGCCCGCTCCCTGGCCGGGGGAGGCGGTCGACGACGCGCAGGAACGAGGAGCGGTCCTCGTCGCCGGCCTGGCGCCAGATGACGGCCAGCCCGACGCCGGCCAGGAGCAGCGGCCAAACGAAGGCGTCGCTGAACCAGACACCGGTCGCCCGCACGAGCAGGATGACGCCGAGCACGATGGAGCCGATGGCCAGCACCTCGCCCAAGTCCCGACCGCGGTCAGACGCCGCGGCGTGGGCCAGCGAGCGGTCGGTGCCCTCCTCGGGGAGCATCAGCCAGGCCACGACGTAGAGGAGGGCGCCGGTGCCGCCGGCCAGCGTAAGGGCGACGACCGCCACCCGCACGACCAGCGGGTCGACGCCGGTCGCCCGGGCGATGCCGCCGCAAACGCCGCCGAGGAGGCGGTCGGTGCGGCTGCGACTGAGGCGTCGCAGCCGTGTGGTCTCGCTGCTCACCGTTCCGATGATCCCATGAGGTCGTCCTCCTGACCACGGGAGGAAGTCCGTAGCCTCTCTCCGTACCCCTACGGGATCGACCCGGGATGTCCCGGATGGATGCCGGACCCCGACAGGCGCACGATCAGCCCATGGAAACCGTGAACGACACCAACGCCCCCACCGACCCGCCCCCGCCGTACCGCCAGCCCGGGAACCGCCTGACCCGCTCCACCGACGACAAGGTCGTGGGCGGGATGGCCGGTGGCCTCGGCCGCTGGTTCGGCATCGACCCCGTCGTCTTCCGCATCGCCTTCGTCGTGCTGACCCTCGCCGGCGGGTCGGGCATCCTGCTCTACCTCATCGGCTGGCTGATGATCCCCGACGACCGGGGCGGCACCGCGCTGCACCGCTTCGGCGACGAGCGGAAGTCGAAGCTGGCGGCTGCCGTCCTGGCCGGCGTCGGCCTGCTGATCCTCCTCGACAACATCGGCGGCGGCAACGACGACATCCCCCTCGGCGTGGTGCTGGTCGGCCTGGGCGGGCTGTTCCTCTGGACCCGGCACCGCCACGACGGGCCCGGCCTCAACAACCCGCCGGCCTCGCCCGGCCCGCCGGCCCCCCCTGCGCCCCCCGCCCCGCCCGCAGGCGACACCGACCTTTGGCCGGCGCCGCCGACGCCGGTCGACGACCCCGAGGCCGCGCCCCGAGCGTCGTCGCCCCCTGAGCCCGACTCCGCGCCCACCACCAACATCCTGGTGGACGACCCTCCGACCGCCCGGCTTGTGACGGTCAAGGAGCCGAAGTCGCGGTCCGCCGTCGTCCCCGTCACCCTCAGCCTGCTCGCCGTCCTGGCCGGCGGGCTGAGCCTGGTGGGGGCCTCGGCCACGACCGGCCTCGCCCTGGCCCTGCTACTGACCGGCGCTGCGCTCATGTTCGGCGCCTGGCGGGGGCGGGCCAAATGGCTGATCCCGGTCGGCCTGATCCTGGCCGTCGCCCTGGCCGCCGCCTCGGTGATCGACGACCTCCCCGTGCGGGGCGGCGCCGGCGAGATGGCTTTCCGGCCCCTCGGCGTCGAAGAGATCCGCACGCCC
>JANMRJ010001216.1:0-1291 GCA_031370985.1 Acidimicrobiales bacterium | reverse complement strand
CTTCGACCTCTCGTTCCATCGCCGCGCCCGCGATGGGTTCCTGGCCCTTGCGGCGGCGGAGCCGGAACGCTTCGTGGTGATCGACGCGACCGCCCGGCTGGAGACCGTCGTCGAGCGGACGCTCGAGGCGATCCTGGCCCGCCTCGAGCAGCCGAATGAACCGCCGCGGCCTGCGCTGCGCATCCAGTCATGAACAACCCAACCGCGTCCGTCCCGGGCCGGCTGGCCACTGCCGCCGACGACGCCGATCGAGCCGTGCTCGAGCGGATCGCCGCGGGGGAGCATGGAGCGATCGAGATCCTGTACGACCGATACAAGTCGATGGCCTACGCGCTGGCCCTCCGGATCACCGCCGACGCGGCGCTGGCAGAGGACGTCGTCCAGGACGCCTTCATCGGGGCGTGGCGCAACGCCGCGCGCTATGTCGAGGGGCGCGGCAGCGTGAAGACGTGGCTGCTTGCGATCGTCCACCATCGGTCCATCGATGCGATCCGTCGTCGTCGCCCGACGATCGAGCTGCCCGACACCGAGCTTCCCCCGCCGCCCGCCCTGACGGTGCCCGACCTGTGGGCCGAGGTGGCCGGACGGCTCGATCGCGCCGCGGTGGTGGCCGCACTGACCACGCTCAGCGAGGTGCAGCGGGAAGCCCTTGAGCTGGGCTACTTCAGCGGTCTCACTCAGCGGGAGATCGCCGATCGAACCGGGGCCCCGCTCGGGACCGTCAAGAGCCGGATGCGGCTGGGCCTCCTGTCGATGCGCCGGGCGCTTGACGGCCGGGCCGGCTTCAACGGAGCGGACCCAGCATGAACGCGCTGACCTGCGAGACGGTTCGGGACTTGGCCGCCGGGTTCGTCCTGGGTGCCCTGGAGCCGCCCGAGATGGTCGCCGTACGCGAGCACCTGGCGAGCTGTGCCGACACGCATGCGGAGTTCGCTGAGCTGGGCGGGGTCGTGCCGTACCTGGCTGAGTCGCTCGAGCCGGTCGAACCACCGGCCGGCCTGCGTGGCCGGATCCTTGGCGCCGTCGCCGCGGAGGCGGCCGCCGTGGCGGTCGGGCCCACAACGACCCACGCTTCGGCGACCGAGGCCAGCGTGCCGGACCTGGCGCACAAGGTGGTCGAGGCCAACGTGTCACTCGTCGCTACGGCGCCGGCCCGAGCGATCCCGGCCGTCGTCTCGATCTCGGCGGAGCGCGCCCGACGACGCCCGCCGCTCGGCTGGGTGGCGGCGATCGCCGCCGTGCTCGTCATCGCTGCACTCGGCGCCTGGAACGTCCAGCTCCGCTCGACGGC
>JANMRJ010001145.1:0-7629 GCA_031370985.1 Acidimicrobiales bacterium | reverse complement strand
CCAATGAGGAATTCCCGAAGTGCGTCTTCGAAGCGCCGGGTTAACGCCTCATATCGGTTCATTTGAACACCAAACAACCTTGGCAGGATGCCTGAAATGACCAGTTCAGAAGATCGGCCGCCTCCAGCGGTTGGAGCCTATTGACACGGGTTGGCGACGCCGAGCTGCTGGGTGTTGCCTGCGATGAGCGTGACGGCGGTGTTCAGCACGGCGATGGCGAACACCACAGGTGTCTGCCACGAAACGGTCTTGCTCATTTCAGGTTGGGCGTGGCAACGCCGAATGCCTGCGCGACCAGCACGATCGCGATGATGATGGCGATCCCGACCACGACCTGATAGAGCCAGCCGGGGGCGCCGAGACCGGCGAGTACCGGCTTGGCGATGAACGCGACGACGATTGCGAGAATTACGAGCCCCACGAGCAAGGTCAACATGGACTACCTCCTGCGCCAGAGTCTACCCCGCCGGACTTCGTTTTCACTGGGGCCGTACCGCCACGATGAACAGCGCGGGCTGGGTGTTCAGCACGAGAGTCGGGTCCGAGTCTGGGTCTACGGGAGGGTACAGCGAGACTGGGAAAATCCCCGGTCCTGTGCCATACACCTTCGCGGCGATGATCCGATTGCCCTTGCCAGCGTAGGTCCAGATACCGTTGATCTGGGCGACCTCACCGACCTTGATGTTCACATACCCCACTGACTGACCTGCGTAGACGGGTGTGCTCACATGACCACCTCCTGCGAATGTGGACAGACCGATGGCGATGGCGTCAGCGATGTTCTGCTGGTACGTGCGAAGCCAGAGATAGTCGGGTGCTCCGGGCGCCCCGACGCCCAACTCGATGAGCACTCCGGGGGTCTTGGCGCTCGTCAGCCGGAAGCCGTAGTAGTCGGTCACGTTCACGTTCAGCCGCTCGAAGTGCGCTGCCGGGGCCTGTGGGATGGCCCGCAGTTTCGTCCAGAGCGCCGCCCCGAGTGCGTCGTCCAGCGCTCCCGTGACCGAGGCGGTGGCCCGGCCCCAGAACGTCCCGCCGCTCCCGTAGATATTGGCGTCGTAGTGGAGCGCGACGAAGGCGTCGTAGTCGGCATGGAACTCTGGATGGTCGAGCAGGTCGCCGTCCACGATGGTCACGGTCATCCCCAGCGCGCGGCAGGCGGTGGCAACGATGTCGCACAGTCCTCTGATGTACGCTGCCTCGCCCGGCGCGCCGCTCCAGCCGTCAGGTTTTGTGGCCGAACAGTGACTCCGATGGAGTAGGAGTTTCACTTCTGCTTCCTCATATCGAGACACGCCAGACATGTCACGCCGGGCCACATCGCCACGATGTACCCGTACCCGCCGCAGACCGTCCGGGGGTTGTTCCCCGGAGGAACGGCCTTGGTCGGAAAGTTGCGCTTGTGGTGGAGGCCATCGCGCTCCGGTTTCATGGCTTCCTGAACAGCAGGTCGCCAAGCAGCAACGCGGTCGGAATGGCTCCGATGAGGATGCCGATGAGCCAGTTGCTCTGCTGTCGGCCTTCGCGCTGCTGATCGTGCGCTCCGCTTCCACCGGCCCGCGACTCGCGCAGGCTCCCGATCTCGGCGTCGTACCGCTTCTTCATTTCCTCGATGCGCGTGTCCTGCCCATCGTACCGAGCCAGCGCCTCGGTACGCGGCATCAGGGTCTTGGCTTGGTCGTCGAGTTGCCCACGAAACTCGTTCGACCGGATGTTGTATTCGCGCTGGGCCTCCTCGCTCTTGAGCACCGCTTTCTCGCTCGCGGAGAACGCGGTCGTCACCTGCTTGTCGGCGGCAGCGAGCGCGAAGGATACGGCCTTCTCCTGCGCGGCGAAGCGGTCCTCGTAGCGTCGGTCACGCTCGTTGTAGAACTTTTCAAGGTCGGACAGCCACCGCTCGAAGAACGCGAACAACGCCGCGACCGAATGGAGCGAGTCGCCGCGTCCAGCGCCGGTCGCATCGTTCCCGTTGGGCCGGTCGGTATGCTCGGACACGCTAGTACCCGCTGACGGTGACGATCGGGAAGCGGGTGTCGTGGGTCCGCCGGGTCAGCGCGAACCGGCGCTTGCGTTCCTCGAACAGCCCCCGCTGCTCCTCGGCCTTCTTCGCCCAATGCGACGACAGCGTCCCCTCATCCGCCCCCATGCCCCTGCGGTAGAGGTAGGCGAGGGCGCCGGGAACGATGACCGAGTACGGGTGGACGGTGGTGGAGGCGTCCCCTGAGCCCATTGACGGAATGGCGCGAGCGAAGATGCGGAGCTTCAGCCCGACCAGCGAGCCGTTCGGGATGAACCGCAGCAGGAGCGTGGGGTTCGCCGCATCCTCCAGCACGTCGAACGACTGTCCGGGGACGAGCGACCCGTAGCGGGTCGGGGTGGTGTTGTATTGCTGCTGCTCGACCCGGACCACCTCGCGCCACGTCGCCGGAAGGGCGTATTCGACCGTGTCAGCGATGAGTGCGACCGTGGTCGTGTCGTCCACCGCGTCGAAGAAGTACGGCCAGGTGTCGGCCAGCGCCTCGTCGATGTCGGTGAACGTCGGGCCCTTCAGCAGCTCGTAACTGGTCGAGATGCCAGCGGCGCCGGTGAGCGACTGGTCGAGCAGGATGGCAGGGGTGCGGCCCGTGTTGGCGCCCGTCCCACCACGGACCGGCACATCCTGTGAGTTGATGCGGATGGTCGCCCCGCGCCAGAAGTCGTCGTGCTCGGTGCGCTTGGCGTCGATGATCTCGTTGTTCGTGGACGAGGCGGCGGTCGTCCGAGAGGACACGTAGTAACCGAACGGCAAAGCGGCCCCGATGTGTGCGCGTATCTGCGCCCGAGTCGTTGCCACGTCCTGATTCTACCTACACAAATCCGCGCGATCGGGCCACAGCCTTCACCGACACCCAGACGTTCAGCCCGTTCCCCGAGCCGGAGATGATGTCGCCCTCGGACAAGACCTGCCCCGCAGGAAGCGAAAGCCGGGCCTTGGCCGCGAGGGACTCGTTGCAGAACTCGTTGGTCGTCCCCGCTGCACCCGCTTTCGGAACGAGGTGGAGCACACAGGTCAACGCACCTGCGGTCGGGTTGTAGACGGTCAGCGCGTCCACCCTCCCCTGATTGGTCCCCGGCTGGGTGAACACCGTGGTCTCACCCGCACCAAGAGACACGGTGGCTCGAAGGAACGGATCGCGGGTGGTGATGGTGGATGGGTCGGGGATGAGTTGCCCGGTGGCAACGGTCAGGTCCTCCATCTAGGCCTCCGTGACTTCGATGAGTTCGACCGTCGCGGCCTTGATCCGGTGCCCCCCGTCGGGGTGGTAGACGCTGCGCTCGGTGATGTCCACCAGATAGGCGGTGAACTCCCGGCCATCCTCATCGGTCACATCCACCTCGGCGTTGTCCCGGCGCAGGGTTCGCAGGTCGTCCAGCACATCAGCATAGGAGCCGGTGTTCACGAACGACCCTCGCCGCCCTGCGCGCCCACCCGTGGCGAGCGGCGTCGAGTCAGCCGCCATCACTCGGACGACATGGCGCCGGACGACACGGGTGAGCAGACGGACGGGAAACTCGTAGCCCCGGAACTGCTGGACCGTCGCGGCCAGTCCAGAGATGCCGGTGATCCAGAACTCCAGCGAGGCCCGGAAGAAGTCCTGCCCCCGCAAGAGCTTCAACTCCTGATTGGGCGACAGGGTGAACGACTGGACCTTCGCCACTGCGTCGTTGTCGTTGTAGATGTAGGCGTCCACCACCGCCGAAGCCGTCAGGTGGTCGGCGATGACCTTCAGCCTGCTGGTCCGCTTGGGGACCGTTGCCAAGCCTGCGGTGTGGTCGAGGGTCCGCAGCTTCCCAACAGTCGTGGAGTCGAACACATAGGACGAGTCCTTGGTCGGGTCGAGGGTCGCTGCCCATCCGGCCCACGCGAGCTGCCAGTTCACACCGGACTTGTAGGCGAACAGCACCGCGTTCTGGCTGACCGAGCCGAGTTTGTTCGTCGCCCAGAGCAGGGTCGAGCCTTGTCCCAAGTCCGAGCGCCACAGGTAGTTGTGCCACGTCTGCCCCCCGTCGGGGGTTTTCCAGATGTAGACGCCGCCGACGATCGCCCCGGAATACTTCTCGGCAAGGGTGGCGTAGACGAAGTGCGGGTCGGCGGTCAGCCGGTCCACCGCGTAGTACCCACCCGGAACCTGCGGGTCGGCGAGGGTGTCAAATCCCACCGCCTTCACCCGTTGGCCGTCGAAGGTGTAGAGCGAGTGCTTGCCCGAGAAGAAATAGATGCCGTTCCACGTCAGGTTCGCCCGGCAGACGTTGGCGTACTGCTCGATGGCGAACGAGGCGTCCACCACCCGGTAGGCGATGTAGTCGGTGGTGAATGAGTACGGGCCGTCCTGCTTGCCGACGATGATGTGGTCGCCGTAGGCGGTCAGGCCGTTGATCGGGCTATCGGTGTTGCCGACGTTGAACGACACCCAGGTCGAGGTCGCGGTCACGTCGGTCGAAGCGGCGATGGACGGAGTGGTGTCGAGGGTCCGGTAGAACACCGGCCCGACGGGGTTGTTGTTGGCGATGGCGAAGTAGGTCCCCTTGACCCCGCAGGAGGTGAACGCCGCCGCGATGGTGTCGGAGATGCGGAACGACATATTGGTCGCCGCCGCCTCCCCAAACCCCACCACCAGCCGGTCGTTCCAGACGATGAGGTCGGTGATGGCGTCGGCGAAGGTGGTATCGAGGGTCCGGGTGGTCAGGTCGGTGATCTGGTAGAGCAGCGTCCCGCAGGCGACGTAGGTGATGTTGCCCTTCTGGACCGCCTTCATGGGCTGTCCGGCGATGACCGCCCCGATGGTCGTGACCTTTGGGCCGGGGAACACCAGCCCCGGAGGGCCAGAGGTGTCGATGTTCTTGGCGTACCGGAACTGCTTGGCGGTCGCGCTGCTGAAGTCCAGTTTCCTCGCCAGTCCCCCGGTGAAGTCGTTTTGGGCCTGCGGCAACTCCACCGAGCGATTGGTGTCCGCAAATGACACATCGGCTGGGGAGTTGGAGGTCTGGGGGGCGAAGAACGGGACCGGGTCCACGGTATGGGGGTCGGCCCGCGACAGCGCCTCCGGCAGCAGCCGGAAGGTGTGCCGCGCGATGGTGAAGTCGAGCGGCGCCGGAAGGACGTTGACTCTGGTCGGGCTCACAGCTTCTCGCGGATGACCACGTCATCCACGAACACCGACTGGGTGGTCGCGTCGGAGAACGTGATGATGAACTCCGCGATGCACTCGCCGGGGGTCGCCGGAGCGGTGCCCCAGCGGTACTCGCACTTGCCCAGCGCAGCAGAGGTGACGGTGCAGGACCCCGCGCTGACCACTTTGTCGAGGCTGTTCTTCAGCCTGAGCGTGAGCGTGACCGTTGCCCCGGTGAGGTCAACGGGGGTGTCGTCCAGTTCGTAAAGTAGTTGTACGGCAAAATACGGTCGGCTGCGGGACTGCGTGAACTGAAACTGACTCGAACTCACTTAGACCTCCACAGCGACCAGCGGCCCGATCGTCGGCACAGCACGAATGCTACGCGCTTGGTCGGACGCGATGATGTCGGCCACGCTCGCCTTCCGCCCGAACAGGGTGCTGGTGCAGTACCGCGCCGAGCCGGTGACGTAGGACGGGGTGGTCCCCGCACCCGCGCCGAGGAGCGGAGTGAGGTTCTGAGCCGATGTGTCCTTGTGGTAGATGAGTCGGTCAGCCGACCAGTCCCAGCCCCAGATGAGCGGTTCGTTCACGAACGTCCCAGCGATGGACATCCCCCCGCCAGCGCCGAGGCCCGTGCCGGCGTCGTAGCCAGCCGGGACGATCTGGACCCCCGCCCCCCACGTCGCCCCGTCGTCGGTCGAGGACCAGCGGGTCGCGTCCGCGCCGTCGTCATCCATCGCGTACCACGTCATCTGGTTGGCCGAAGTACCTTGGAACACCCCGCCGTTCGCGCCCTGCCCACCCGAGAGTCCGCCGCCGTATCCGTCGTTCATCGTGCGGGTCCACGCCCCCCCGAGGGTGCCCTTGGCGACCATGTGGTTCGCGTGCCAGTCGCCATCATCGGACTCGGCCACCACCAGCCAGTCACCCGCGTTCCAGCACACGCAGAACCACCATCCCCGCTGGTTGCCCTGATTTCGGGCGGTCGCGCCACCGTAGTTGCGGGTGTACGACGGGACGGTGAAGCCGGTGTTCGTCAGCGCGGACCAGCCGAGGGTCGGATCGGTGTTCGTGGTCGAGCGGTACTTCGTGATAAGCGCGTTGACGGAATCAACCGAGAAGATGTAGAGCGTCGTGGCGGCCCGCGATGCCGACACGTCCGTGGCAAGTTGCCACGTCGAGCACTTCCCCCCAGCTGCATTCACCTGCGCGTCGGTGTACGTCAGGCCGAGCGATGCCTGCGCGGTCCAGGTCTGCCCGTTATCGCTGGAGGTGCTGTACCAGAGTGTCCCGTCGGTTTTCCGAGCGACCGCGAGCAGTTTCAGGTTCCAGACGACCACCCCGTAGTTCTGGTAGCCGTCGCAGAAGTCGAACACCTGAACGGGATTGAGCACGTTGGTCTCGGAGACATACGGCAGGAAGTAGATGCGGGCCGTGGTCGAGGCAACATCCCGCGCCCGGAACAGCACCCCGGCGTTCCCGTCCGGCAGCCAGACCGGGACCGGCCAGCGGAACGTGTCGATGGTGGTGGTCATGGTGGCCGTGGGTCGAGCGCAGACCTGCGAGTCGGTGACGTGGATGTACGCGAGCGATGGGACGGCGCCGATGCTCGCCCGCGCTTCCGAGGCCCGTACTGCGGCGGCGGTGGCGGTGCCCCAGACGCGGGTGCGGAAGGTGGCGTTGTTCATCTGGAAGGCGCTGGTCTGGAATGCGTCAGCCTGAAACGCCGACGACCACGCGCCCCCACTGGTGGGCGGTTCTTGGGCGATGGCCCGAACGGACGTGCCCGCAGCACTCCCATACGCCTGTTGGAATGCGTCGGCCTGAAAGGCGTTTATCTGGAACGACGACGCGATCGACGGACCGAGCGCCGCCGACCACGACCATATGGCGGTGATGGCCGAGCGGGCCGCGCTTCCCGCTGCCAGTTGGAAGGCGTTGCCCTGGAATGCATTGACTTGGAATGCGGGGGAAACGGTCGCGCCGATCTCGGAGGCCACCTTGAAAGCGTCTTTCTGGAATGCGTCGGCCTGAAAGGCCGCCGGGATCACCGGACCAGTTGCAGCAGCCCATGTTTCGACAGCTCGTGCCTGCGCCTTGGTGGCGACTACCCGCGCAGCATTCGCCACCTGTTCCCCCTAGGAGTGCCCGAAGATTTCAGGGTTCGCGGCGTGGAGGGCCTTGTTGCTCTTGTGGTGATCGTGGCCTGCCTTGGTGGCGTCCTTCTCGGCCTTCGCGGAGTGGAGGTTCTTCCCCCGTGACACTTCGGCCTTGACCTTGGCCTTGTCCAAAGCAGTCATCGCGGCATGAGCAACGGGATCAACGGCCTTGATGCCGTCGAAGATGGCTTGGGCCTCGGCATCGAGGTCGGCCTGCTCATGGAACGTCACCCGCTGGGTCGTGCCGAACGTGCAGACGACCCCGCTGGGCTTGACCGCAGCGCAGGCATCGGGTGAGCCGCAGGCGTGTGCGGCCTTGT
>JANMRJ010001132.1:0-4458 GCA_031370985.1 Acidimicrobiales bacterium | reverse complement strand
GCCGGTCGAGCCTCGGACGCCGGAGGAATCGGCCTGCTCGCAGGGGAGTCTATACTACGAACTGATAGAGGTCCCTACCCCGGAGGTTGGCAATGACTGGTCTACCAGAGGTCGACGCGCCAGGCCTTGTCCTTGGCTCGTCGCCCCCGGTCGCCCCCCCGCTGGTTGTTCCTGCTCAGCCTCGCCGGCGGTCACGGGCACCGTTCCTCGTTGCCGGTGGGCTGTCGTGAGAAGGCAAGCTCGGTGGCCAAGCAGGCCCGGATCGTGTTGCCAATAGCCGGCGACATGGTCGCGGCCGATCAGCAGAGGATCGCGATAAACAAGGCTCGGCGCGACGCGATTTCGCGTGGAGACCCTGCGGGTTACAACAACCAGCTCCCGCCCTTCAACGCGCAGGTCGACCGTTGGAACGCAGCCCACAATCAGCTCCGGGCCGTCCTCGGCACCTGACGCGAAAGCGCCGGGCCCCCCTCGCTAGAGGGGGGCCCGGGGTGCTGCGGCTGCTATCGAGGAACGTGGGGGGGTTACTCGAGGGTGCAGCCGCAGGAGTTGATCTCCCGGGTGATGATGCCCTTGCCGGTGTCCATGTGGGTGGTGCAGGGCATGCACGGGTCGAAGGAGCGGATGGCCCGCAGGACATCGATGCCCTTGATCTGGTCGTCGGGGACCGACTCCAGGATGGGGGTGTCGACGATGGCCTGCTCGTAGGGGCCGAGGCCACCGAAGGGGTCGGTGGGGGAGGCGTTGAGCGTCGAGGGGGTGTTGATCTGGTAGTTCACGATCTTGCCCTTGTCGATGATCATGTGGTGGCTGAGGTAGCCCCGGCCCGCCTCCCAGTAGCCCACCGAGATGCGCTCGTCGCGGGGGATCTTGAACGGGGTGTGGACCTTGGTCTCGCCCTTGCGCCAGTACTCGAACGCCTTGAGCAGGCAGTTCATGCCGATGGTGGCGGTGAAGGCCAACGAGTAGGCCCGGGCCCGGTTGCGCTCCAAGGCGTTGAGCGTGCGGGGCAGCGGCCAGAACAGCTCGGTCTCGGGCAGGGCGTGGCGGGGGACCAGCATGCGCAGGCCGTCGCCGGTGGGCTCACAGAAGGGGTTCTCCTGGTAGTCGCCCCGCAGGGCGGTGCCCCACAGCTGGCCATAGGCGCCGGTCTCGACCACCTGGCGGTCCCAGCGGGGCGCGGTGTCCCAGGTGTAGCGCTCCTTGAAGTTCGTCCCCGTGGGCTTGGGCAGGGTGGTCTTGTTCCACGCCTGGTAGGGCGACATGGGGTTGCCGAGCGGGTCGGTCATGTAGCGCTGGGGGCCGGTCTTGGTCCAGTCGTCATAGAAGGAGTGCTCGACGAACTCCTCCATGCCCATGTTGATGGCGGTGAGGTCGGTGCTCACCAGCTTGCCCTCGATGATCACCGACGGGGTGCTCCAGCGGGCGTTGCCCCAGGTGTCCATGTTGGCGTACGTGGCGTCATAGACGCTGGAGTCGTCCCAGATGCCGGTCTGGCACAGCGACGTGGGCCGGGCGCCGACCTGCTCGTAGGCCGGGTTGGCCTCCAGGAAGAAGTCGCACAGGTCGTCCCAGATGCGACAGATCACCTTGCACCAGTCGAGGATCTTGCCCAGCTGGCCGTAGTACTCGTTGAAGCTCGACGTGGTGATGGTGGTGGACACACCGCCGGGCACCAGGGTGGAGGGGTGGGGGTACTTGCCGAACATGAGCATGCACATGATGCGCCCCACCCGGGTCCACTCCAGGGCCTCGAGGTAGATCTTCCCGGTCAGGGGGTTGAGCGCGTCCATGATGTCTTTGATGGTGGTGTAGCCGTGGATGTCGCCGTGGGGGGCCAGGGTCTTCTCGGCCCGGGTGACCAGCTCGGGGTTGGTCACCGAGACCAGCGCGGTGGAGTAGTCGGGGCCGGCCAGCAGGCCCAGGTGGAGCGGGCGGTCGTAGAACATCTCGGCCACCTCGCCCAGGTTGCGCACCTCGACGCCCAGGGGCGGGGGGCACACACCGAAGGCCATCTCGATGCACAGCGAACTCACGGTGGCGTGCACGCCGCCGCACACCCCACAGGCCCTCGAGGAGATGTCGATCGCGTCGCGGGGGTCACGGCCCTCCAGGATGACCTCATAGCCCCGGAAGAGCATGGCCCGGGAGTGGGCATCGACGGCCCGGCGGTTCTCCAGGTCGAGCACCGTGTGCACGGCCAGGGCGCCAGCGACGCGGGTCATGGGGTCGATGTTCCAGTCCCGCAGGCGGGGCGGGGCGGCCAGCTGGGCCCCGGGACCCTCCTTGCGCCGCACATAGCCCTTGGGCTCGGCGACGGTGACGGAGTAGGGGTCGGTGACGCCCTCCTTCAGGCGCGCCTTGCCGCCGGCATCGAATTCGATAGGCAGGTTCTTAAAACACATGTCGGGTCAGTCTCCCTTTACCAGTTGTGCCCGGCTTCGAAGCGGTTGCGGCCCCGACCCTCGTGGGTCTCGCCGTAGGTCTTGCCGTTGCCGCCCTCGTGGCTGTGCTGGTACTTGGCGTAGACCTTGTGGACGACCTTGACCGCACCACGGGGGCCGGTCTTGCCCCGGCTCCAGGCCGAGGGGGCATCCTTCTCCCAGCGGATGGTCATGTTCTTGTCCACCCGGGACATGTAGCGCATGCGGCGGATGAAGCCGCCGACAGCCCGGGAGGTGGTGGAGGAGATCAGGCTGCCGGGGGCGATCTCGGTGAAGGGGCTGAACTTGTCGGGGAAGCCGGGCATGGTGCAACCGATGCAGATGCCGCCCATCTGCATGCAGCCACCGTGGCCGTCGACCATGCCCCGCTCGGCGATGTTGCACTGCACCACCGGACCCCAGCAGCCCAGCTCGACGAGGCACTCCTTGTCGCCGTACTCCCGGGCGAAGACGCCCTCCTCGTAGTAGCCGGCCCGGGGGCAGTGACGGTGCACCGTCTCGCCGAAGAGCCAGGCCGGGCGGCCCAGCTCGTCGAACTCGGGCAGGGGGGCCAGGCCGTTGAGGAACAGGCAGACCGAGGCCGCGGTCTCGATGTAGTTCTCCCCGATGGGCGAGCAGCCGGGGACGTTGACCACCGGGACGCCGAAGGAGGAGCGGAAGTCCTTGCCCAGGTAGTCCATGACGCCCATGGAGTTGGTGACGTTGCCCTTGGCCGCGGGGATGCCGCCCCAGGAGGCACACGTGCCGATGGCGATGACCGCAGCCGAGCCGGGGCTCAGGCGGTCGAGCCACTCCAGGGAGGTGATCTGGCGCCCGGTCTGGGGGTCTTCGCCCAGGCCCATCCAGTAGCCGTCACCGGCGATGGACTCGTCCATGATCGAGCCCTCCCAGGTGATGACGTAGGGGGCATCGAGCTCGCCCCGCTCGGCCATGAAGAGGTTGTGCGTCCATTCCGGGCCGACCTCGGTGGAGGTCACGGTGTGGATCAGCTCCACCCGGGGCAGGCCGGGGATGATGCCGGCGAGGAGGTGCTCCACCCGGGGGTGCACGGCGCCGGTCACCGACACGGTGCAACCGTCACAGGAGCCACCGACCATCCAGATCAGGTAGATCTTCTCCAGCGGACCCAGGCGGATGCGGCTGGAGTCGGGTTCGATGGCCCGGGAGCGGATGCCGATGGGGGCCATCGGGTCGAGCGGGTTCTCCCGCCAGTTCTCGATGGACGAATCGCCGGCGGGCACGACGAAGCGCTCACCGCCCGGGTCGGGAACAATCTCACGGCTTCTTGCGGTTGAACGCCGTGTCCTCATGTCTGCCATCCAGCGACTCCTACAAGCTCGGCCGGTACGTGTCGTAGGCGGGTGTTCCCGTCCTATAGATGTACGCTACATCTACTGAGATCAGATTTCAGGTGGAACTTTTGGTTCCGTTCCGATCTCCTGATGCGACACTGGATCCGTGGTCAACGCGACGCAGCCAAGCCCAAGCTCACACGGGGTGCCCGACGAGGTCCGGGGGGTCGGGCAGGATCTGGCCCAGGCCGCCCTCGCCTTGGCCCGCCGCTTCTCGGCGGGGGCCACCATGTGGTGCGCGTCGCCGAACTGGCCCTATCACGCCCACCACGTGGCGGTGGAGTTCGTCCACCCGGTGATCGTGGGCAAGCGGGCGCTGCCAGCTGTGACTGTCCCGCCGGCGTCTGATCTGGTGGCGTCGCTGCGGGCCTCGGTGGTGCCCGGCGACATCGTCCTGGTCCTGGCCGACGCCGACGACGCCCGCGTCAGCGACGCCATGCGCCGTGGGCCGGCGTGGGGGGTGGAGACGGTCTGGATCGGAGCCGGCGCCCGGCGCCCGGCGCCCGGCGCGGCCAGCCACGTCATCTGGCTCGACACCGACGTGCCACTGGAAGCCTCTGAGCTGTTCGTGCGGGTCTACCACCTGCTCTGGGAGCTGACCCATGTCTGCTTCGAGCACCCCGGCCTCCTGAAGCCCGAGCCCGACTGCACGTCCGGCGGTG
>JANMRJ010000124.1:0-2171 GCA_031370985.1 Acidimicrobiales bacterium | reverse complement strand
TCGGCACGCCCGAGGCGGCGATCGAGCGACTGGCCCTCGACCGTCCCCGGATCGTCGAGCTGCTCGCCGGTCGCGGGCCCGATCGGATCATTCACGCCGGCGGCCGCCTGGTGAACATCGTCGTCCGCGGGTAGTCGCGGGACGTCAGCCCTCGGCAGGTCGGTCCTCGGCGCGGAGGAATCGCGTCCTCCTATTCCGGTCCGTGGCCGCCGACTCAGGCGAACTCGTAGACTCAGGCGAACTCTTGGACCCAGGCGATCTCGACGTCCTCGGCCACGCGTCGAAACTCCAGATCCCCGGTGACCAACGGAATGCCGTCGCGATGCGCCAACGCGGCCGCGAAGCAATCCGCGTACGAGATCCCGCCTCGAAGCTTGAACCAGGCCGCCCGGGCCGCAAGCTCGAGATCGATCGGGACGATGACGATCGGCCAGCTCTGCAGCGCCCGCAGGGCATCGTGGCCGGCGCTGGCGCCGAGCGCCCGTTCCGTGCCGTAGATGACCTCCCCGGCGTTGACGACGGTCAGCCGAAGCTCGATCTCACCCTTCACGGCACGGGCGAGGAGCCCTTCGAAGATCGGCCGGACCTGCTCCTGCCGGATGGCGCCGACGATGGGCTGGGCGTCGAGGACAAAGACGGTCGGGTCCATCGCTGGTACTGCGCCTCCATGATCTCCTCGTCCTCGCGATCGAGTTCGTGGAGGATATCGAGCGACGTTCTTCCTTCCATCCCGGGCCGGACCGGGATGCGGGCGAAGTGATCGAGGGCGTCCTTGACCGGATCGTTCCAGGCGTAGCGGATCTCGAGGACACCGTCGTCGTCGCGGTACTCGAGGAAGACCGACCCACCCGGCTTCAGGCCCATCCGATCCCGGATGTCCTTCGGGATGACGACCTGGCCCTTGGGTCCGATCTTCCCGACCACCGACCGCCCGGGCGGCGACGTGACCATCTCTTCCTCGCTCCGTGGGATGCCTGATGTCGGGAAGTATAACTCGATGGTGCAAGTATGACCCGATGCCGCCCGCGCGAGCACGGATCGCCGTCCCTCGCGTAGGCTGAGGCGACCCGAGACCCCAGATCTGCACCAGGAGCGATCATGAGCAGCGTGAAGTTTGGCGCACTCTGCTGGAACCAGACCACCGACTGGCCGGACCTGCTCGAGGCGGGTGTCCGGGCGGACCAGCTGGGCTACTCGTCCCTCTGGACCTGAGTCCTCAGCACAGTTGCGCGATGAGCGGCGATGCACGGAGAGCGTGATGCGACTTGATGGTGCCGACGGGCGGGCGCTAGAGCTGGTCGTCGTCGGCTACCAGTTCCCGAGCTCGAATGCCCGCTCTGTCAGTTATGTCTTCGATGCCAACTGGCTGGTTGTGGATTGTCAAGCCACCGACGGAACCAGGACCTGGCGCTTTCACAGCCCGTGTCTGATGACGACCGAGGCGCGCGAGCTCGCGGCCTGGCTCGACGCGGTGGCTGCTGGTCGATCGGATCTCGACCCGACGAATTTCACCGAGCCGGTCCTGGAGTTTCAGTATGTGGCGTCACCTCCCGAACGACCGGTGGTCCGTGTCGTCTTCAGGCTCGAGGCTCGACCCCCGTGGGCGGCCGAAGTAAGCAACGACGACTGGGACGGCATCTGGCTCGAGTTCGAGATGTCGCGTGAGGGGCTCGCGACCGCCGCGACCGACCTGAGAGACGAACTCAAGCGATACCCGCAGCGGTAGCTCCACACGGAGGAACACGTGACCGAAGTCAAGATCGGCGCACTTTGCTGGAACCAGTACACCGACTGGCCGTCCCTTCTCCAGGCGGGCATCCGCGCCGACGAACTTGGATACACAAGTCTATGGACCTGGGACCATCTCTACCCGATCGTCGGCGACCCCCACGGGCCGATCTTCGAGGGCTGGCTGACGCTCACAGCCTTGGCGATGGCCACCCAGCGCGCCAGGCTCGGCCTGATGGTCGGGGCGAACCCCTTTCGAGATCCCGCCCTGGTGGCCAAGATGGCGACGACCCTCGACCACGTCTCGAATGGCCGGGCGATCCTCGGCATCGGGGCCGCCTGGTTCGAGGAAGAGCACGAGGCGTTCGGTCTGGCCTTCGGGGATGGGCCGCCGGAGCGACTGCGCTGGCTGGGCGAGGCGCTACCGATCATCCGCGGCATGC
>JANMRJ010001038.1:0-3472 GCA_031370985.1 Acidimicrobiales bacterium | reverse complement strand
TGCTGGATTTCGCCGATGGCGGCGCGTTGAAGCTGACAGCATCGTTTGGGTGGACCGCGTGCCGTTCGAAGGCGTCACCCCGGCTCCTACAACTGATCACTGCCGGTGGATCGTGGATGCGCTGGGCGACAAGGAGGGTGTGGCCCTCGTCATTCCCGAGGGGTTCGAGGCCTACGCTCGGCTGCTCCACCCTCTCCACGACGGTGCCCGCTGGTCGGCGGTCGCGCCGGGCTACCTCACCGCGGGAATCGAGTCTTATGCTTACCCGTTCCCGGCGCCCGTCCAGCGCGTCGAGGGAGACATGGGTGCCGATCTCGTCGATGCGCTGGTCCCCGTGCTGACGGCCGCAACCAAGACCCCCGAGGGCTGCCACTTCGGCCTGTGGGACGGCTGGGGTGAGCTCCACGCCGGATCACACACGTCGGCCTCCGCCCGCCGGGTGCCATGGTGGGCTCCCTTGGAAAGGATCCGCGCCAGTCGCGACCACCGGCGAGCCCAGGAGTCCGAACGCGAATGGGAGGCGCCCCTGTACGCCTTCGTGGCTGCCTGCCCGGTGCAGCCCTGGTGGGGCGGACGGGACGTGTTGCTCTTCGACGGTCCGCTCCGACGTGTCGACGCCATCGGTACGCTCCCGATCCCCACCGCGCTGCTCCATCGCAGAGGTCCACAGTGGTGGTGGCCTGAGGACCGGCGGTGGTTCGTTGCCACCGAGATCGATTTCCCGTGGAGCTACGTCGGTGGCTCCGCAGCCCTGATCGACTCGCTGCTCGGTGATCCGGACCTCGAGGCTGTTCGGATTCGATCTTCCTGGCGCTGGTAGAAGTCGGAGGGGCGGTCCGGAGCGCGCCACCATTTCGCGCGGGAAGGAGGTCGGGGTCCGGCCGGACGAACGACGTGGCGTCCGGGATCCCGCAGGCGAATCCGGCTGTGGGACCTCGGACGTCGATCCGCTGCGGTGCGGGTCGATGGTGCACCACGGACGTCATACCGCCGGCTTCAGCCGCTCGCCGAGCCGACCTGCGACTCGTTCGATCTCTTCAGGACCGAGATCGCCCGCCTCGGCGACGATCTCGGCCAGCTTCGACGGCCACGTGACGAGCACGCCATCATGACGGAACGGCTTGGCGAACAGACCCCACTCCGAGGACGTGAAGCAGACCGCCGGGTGGACGGGGGCATCCAGGTCGCCCAGTGCATGGCGGACCGCGGTGACCTGCCACCCGAGCCCGGTGGCCACCTTGGTCCTGTCCCGGCCGCCGACGAAGATGCGATTGTCGGTCGGTCCCAACCATCCGCCGACGTTTCGGTACTCGACGCGGCCGGTGTAGTTCTTGGCGTCGACCACCCAGACACCCGACGACGCCACGATCAGGTGGTCGATGTTGGCTCGGCCGACCTTGCGGTCATGCAGGAACACGGCGCGCTCGCCGAGCATGCGGGTGAGATGCGCTGCGAGTCTACGCTCGCCTTCGGCGCCGAGCGCCCATGCCTTGGTCGACTGCGGGTCGTCGGAGAGCAACTTGGCGATGCCGGCGAGCCGGCCCCACCTCGCATCCAGGGACTGCTCTCGCTTCTGGTGCCTCCGATCGAACTGCGCCTGCGATGAGGCGCCGGCGACAGAGGTCGGCGGATCTTCCGCGGGCAGAGCGCCCGTCGCCGTTGCCCGAGCACGGTCGGTCTCGCCGGCGCCGCAAGCGTCCGACACGCCGGGCCCGTCACTCGGGTTGACGCACGACGAGCAGAACGCGCCGCCGGCCGACTTGTCCCAGACCGCCTTGGTTCCGACCGCCAGGGCCACACCACAGGTCGCGCAGGTCCCCGGGTAGCGGAGCGTGATCGTCCTGCGTCCGTCGTCACTCGCCATCGCCCCATCGTTGCAGCGCTTGTCACTGACGGCACCGTCCGCCGCTCACGTCCGGCAGTCGCGCCCGTTGCGGTTGAGAACTCGGGCGTCGCCCTTAGGCACGAGCCGGCTGCAGCGCCGTCCCGGATAATCCACAGACTTGCAGGTAGCCGAGCTACCTGCGTTGGAAGCGCCAGTTTTCTGTCGCGTTCGTCGTGCTGCAACACCAGTAGTACGACAGATGCTGAACATCGCGCCGTGCCACGACCCGGAGTACGCCCTGCGCGAGGTGACCCGCGACGCCAGCGAGTACTACCTGCGCGAAGGCGAAGCGCCGGGCCGCTGGTGGGGAGCCGGCGCAACCGCACTCGGCCTCGCCGGCGAGGTCGACGCAGCCGCCTTGCGCGACATGTTCGCCGGCAAGCACCCCAACACGGGCGAGTACCTGATCTCGGCACGCGGCTCCTCAGCGCGGGCGAATGCCAGGTTGGCCGACGCCGACGCCGACCTCGATGCCACGGCTGCTGCCGCGCTGCTGGGCCTGAGTGTCGATGGCGTCCGGTCCCGGTTGCGGGCCGGCACCCTGGCCGGGACCAAGACGCCCCAGGGCCACTGGCGTATCCCGGCCGATTCGGTGGAGGCCCACCTGGCCGGCCGCCCGGCGCCGGCGTCGCTCGGCGGGCTCCCGGTCCCCGCCGGCGACGGGACCTTCGCCCTGTCCGAGGCGGCCCGACTGGCCGGCGTCAACGTCTCGTACCTCAAGCGCCTGGTGGGCGAGGTCGTCCCACCGAGTACCGTGCGTGATGACGGGCGACCTGTCCAGTACCTCCTCGGCCAACGCGACGAACGCCGGCGCTGGCGGGTGGAGGCGACCGAGCTGGAGCGGCTCATGGCCACCCGGACGCCGGTACGCCCCGTCCCCGCCTACGACCTGGTCATGCGGGCGCCCAAGTCGGTCAGCATCCTCCACGCCCTCGGCCACCTGGTGCCGGCCGCGGAGCTGGAGTCGGTGGGCCTTCCGGCCAACGTGTCGGCCCAGGTTGCCGCGGCACATCACGCCGCGGTCACCGATGCCCTGGAGCTGCTGGAGCGCCACGCCGCCCTGGTGCGCTCCCCTGGAGGAAGGGTGGTGGCCCAGGGGTTGACGGTGGCCCGCTTCGACCACCGCTCGTCGCGTACCGGCGACCCGCTGCTGCACACCCACGCGGTGATCGCCAATGTGGCCACCGGCGTCGATGGCCGCCGGGCTGCCCTCGACGCCACCGCTTTCTATGCCTGGGGCCCGGCCACCGGCCACGTCTACCAAGCCCGCCTGCGGGCGGAGCTGACCGCTCGCATCGGCGTGCGCTTCGAGCAGCCCCACAACGGCCTGGCCGACATCGTCGGCGTGCCCCGGAGCGTCATCGACGCATTCAGCCAGCGCCGCCGGCAGATCCTGGAGCTGATGGAGACGGTGGGCTCGTCGGGCCCCCGGGCCGCCCAGATAGCCACCCTGGCTACCCGGCCGTCCAAGGACGAGCATTCCCACCGCAGCCCCGACGACCTGGCCGCCATGGCCGCACGGGAGGGCTTCGGGGCCGCCGAGATCGTCGCCCTCCTGGGCCACGAGCCGCCGGCACGGCCCTCTTC
>JANMRJ010000170.1:0-4426 GCA_031370985.1 Acidimicrobiales bacterium | reverse complement strand
CAGGTTCTGGATGGCCAGCGTCATCGGGAAGTTCGTGTTCTTCTGGACGAAGACCAGGGCCATCAGCAGGTCGTTCCAGACCCACAGGAACTGGAAGATGCCGTAGGCCGCGATCGCCGGCACCGACAGCGGCACGACGATCGTCCGGAAGATCCCGAGGTCGGAGGCCCCGTCGATCCGGGCCGCCTCAATCAGGTCGCGCGGTAGCGTGATGAAGAAGTTCCGTAACAGGAAGATCCCGAACGGCAGCGCGAAAGCGGTGTGCACCAGCCAGATCGCGAGGTAGCCCTGCGTCCAACCGAGCGGCTTGAAGAGATTGAGCACCGGGATGAACGCGACCTGGGCAGGCACCATGAGCAGGGCAACGACGACCAGGAAGAGCGAATCCCGGAACGGGAACTTGACCCACGAGAACGCGTAGGCGGCCATCGAGGCGATCGTCAGCGGAATCAGGGTCGAGGGGATCGAGATGATCAGGTTGTTGATGAACGCCCCGAACATCCCCTGGGCGTTCAGGACCGCGGAGTAGTTCTCGGTCGTGAAGCGCAGGGTCGAGAGCGTCTCCCACCAGCCCGTGGCCTGGATGTCGCTGCGCGGACGGAAGGAGGTCACGAGCAGCCCGATCGTCGGTGCGAGCCAGATCAGGCCGACGTGCGCGAGCACGATGTGGATCGGCGTTCGGTTGAGTTGCGCAACAAGCCGTCCGGCGGGCGTGGGTGCGGCTTTCCGGATCGCGGGCCCGGCGAGGGCGTCGTGCTGGGTCATGCGACGGCCGCCTGGCGGAAGCGACGGATGTTGAAGATCATCACGGGGATCAGCACGATGAGCATCACCACGGCTACGGCCGCCGCTTTGCCGAACTGGCCCGACGCGAGGCCGTCCTGGTAAAAGGTGAAGGCGATGACGCGGCTCGACGTCCCCGGACCGCCATTCGTCATCACAAAGATCAGGTCGAAGAGCTTGACGACGTTGACGATCAGGGTGACCGCGAGCACCGACATGGGCAAACTCACCATCGGCAGGATGATCCGGAAGAAGACCTGGCGTTCGTTCGCGCCGTCCGTCCGGGCGGCCTCGAGGACCTCCGTCGGAATGCCCTTGAGTGCGGCAGACAGGATCACGGTGGCGAAACCGACGGACGCCCAGACGCCGGCGGCGATGAGCGCACCATTGACGAACGACGTGTCACCGAGCCACGAGATCGGCCCCGCGTGGACGACGCCAAGGATCGCATTGAGCAGGCCGGTGTTCGCATCAGGGGCGTACACGAACTTCCAGATGACCGCGAGCGCCGTCGCCGCGATCGCCATCGGCAGAAAGACGATCGCCTTGATCAATGACTCGTAGCGGACGCGCGATGCGAGCGTGGCGACAAGGAGCCCGAGAGCGAGGACGAACCCCGTGTAGAAGATGATCCAGAGGATGTTGTTCCAGATCGCACCCGACGGCGGAAACGTCGAGAAGCTGATGAAGCTCGGGTCATTCGTGAAGAGTTGCACGAAGTTGTTGAGGCCGACCCACTCGCTGAAGGCGCCCTGGCGCCCCCGGTTGAATGCAAGCGCGACCGTGTAGATCGTCGGGTAGACGAGGAAGACGATGAGCAGCACGGCCGCGGGGCCGAAGAAGAGGAGCGCCGCGCGCAAGTTGGTCCGTTCAGCCGAGACCGCCGGCGGCTTGCGCCGGCCCGTGCTCAGGACCGCCTGTTCCGCCGCCACGCCGCCAGGGTCGACCGTCCGGGACACGGACTCCTCCTTGCTGGGGATGCAAAGACGCGGGAGGGGTCAGCCTCCCGCGTCTTGATACGAAGCTGTTACTCGGCGGCCCAGGCCGCCTTGACCTGACTCTCGAACGACGCCCAGTCGACCGTCTGGCCGGCGATCGCCTTCTGGAGTTCGGCGCCCAGGTCGGGGCTGCCGGCAGGCAGGAGGTCGGAGCCGTCGAACCGAACGGCGGTTGCGCCCGTCACCTGTGCGGCCTCACGCTGGGTGAGCTCGTTCGGGTAAACAGCCACGTCGACCGACTTGACCGGGGAGATGATGGCGCCCGTCTTGGCCCAGACCTCGCCCGCTTCCTTGGTCGTCATGTACTGGACGAATTCCTTGACGCCCGGCTTGGTCGTCAGGGCCGCGATGACGTCGCCGCCGATCGTGACCGGCTTTTCCGTGCCGCCGAAAGACGGGAAGTCCGTCCAGTTGATCTCGGCCGGCACCTTGATGGCCTTGTTGACCTGCCCGGTCACGATGCCGCCGACGAAGCCACCTTCGTAGTAGATGTCCGCGGTGCTGGTTGCGCCGAAGACCTGGCCGATACCGTCGACCCATGCTCGCCCGAGGGCAGCCTTGATGCCACCGTTGACGAAGTTGTCATTGAGGACTTCCTTCATCGAAGCGACCGCGGTCGCAACGGTCGGATCCGACCAGGCCAGCTTGCCGCCGAAGAGCTGGTCGTACTTGGCCGCGCCGGCCTGGCGCAGGTAGATGCTCTCGAACCAGTCGGTCAGCGTCCAGGTGTCCGGGGAGACGCCGAGGCCCAGCGGTGTGGTGCCCTTGCTCTTGAGCGTGGTCAGGACCGTCTTGAACTCGTCCCATGTCTTGGGCGGCGTGACGCCGGCTGCCGTGAACTTGTCCGGCCGGTACCAGAGCGTGCTCTTGCTGTTGAACTTGACCATGATCGCGTAGAGGACACCATCGACCTTGCCGATGTCGAGGAGGCCGGGTGCGTAGTTCGCCTCGAGGCCGGCCGGGTCGATCCCGAGCTCCGAGACCTTCTTGATCGATCCGTCCTTGGCAAAGTGGCGAAGGAAGCCGATCCCCGGAAGGATCGAGACGTCCGGCGGGTTGCCGCCGGTGATGCGAGTCTGAAGAACGGTCGAGTAGTTCGTCCGGATCGACTCATAGGCGACCTTGATGCCGGTCTTCGCCGTGAAGGCGTCGAGGACCTTCTGGAAATTCTCCTGCTCGGAGCCGCCCCACAGCGAGGTGACCGTGATGCTGCCGCCGGTGGCAGCGCTGCCGGCCGGCGCACTCGCCGCGGGTGCGCTGGCGGCGGTGGATTGCGCTGCGGACGGAGCGGTCGAGGCGCCACCCGAACTGCAGGCCGCGATGACGAGCGCGCTCGTCATGAACAGGGACAGGACTCTTACCGATCGATTCACCGATCACCTCCACAAGGGTCCGACGCCGGCCGCGCGCAGCGGTCCCGTGGCGGACAGGGTTTGACAACAAGGTACGCCTGGTTCTGCCTGATCTCCTCCTCTTCCCGGAGACTAGGGCGCACTCCCGTCAGCTGTCAACGTCCGGCCACGTCCGATCCCACGACCGCCAGCGCCTGGGCCAGGACGCGCCGTCCGATCGCGGCCGCCTCCGATGGCGGCGACCAGCTGCTGTCCTGCTCCACCATCAGCCAACCGGCATAGCCGGTGTCCGCAAGAGCCCGCAGGCAACCGAGCAGATCGAGGGCTCCGGCCCCGAGCTCCGTGAAGACGCGCGCCTGGACCGCCCGACCGAAGCCGGTCAGCGCACCGCTGCGCAGGTCTCCGAGCACGAATGGATCGACGTCCTTGAGATGGACGTGGGTCACCCGCGGGCCGAGCCGTTGGATGGCCTCGACCGGATCGCCACCACCGACGAGATAGTGCCCGACATCGAGGCAGATCCCGACCCGCGCTTCGTCCGTCATCGCGATGAGGCGTTCGACCTCGTCCGGCGTCTCCACGAAGGTCGCGGCGTGCGGATGGAACGCGAGCCGGTGACCGGCCCGGATCGTCTCGTCGGCCAGCGTGTGCAGCACGTCCGCGAGCCCCAGCCACGCCGTGTCCGAGAAGCGCGGCGTGGCGAGCAAGTTCGCACGACCGGCCAGATCCTCGCGACCCGCGGAGCCGTCGAGCGCGACGCACAGCACGTCGCCCCCGCCGTCGTGGAGCAGGCGCAGCCGCTCACGCCCGATCGCCAGTGCATCTTCCCCGAGCCCGTGGACCGTCGCCGGCAACGCCGCATAGACCTCGGCCAGCCGGAGGCCTCGGGCGGCCAGGCCCCTCCGGAGCTCATCGCCCTCGGGAAAGCCCGCGCCGAGCTGGGTGCCGTCGTAACCGAGGCGGGCGATCTCGTCGAGGATCGTGGCCGCGCTCGTGCCCAGCCGGAGGCCCGCGACGACAACACTGTTCCAGAGGATCGGCACGGTGCCGATCGACGTCTCGGTCAGTGCGTCTCCGGGGCGCCTGAGACGCAAGCGCAGGTCGGGGGCCATGGTGTCGGGCGCGTTGGCGTCGGGCGAGTGCAATCGGTCTCCGTGAGTTGGGGTGCGCGCGATCACCTGACGGCGAACGCCGGACATCATCGTTCACGGCGCTGTCTACCGCGCTGAGCCGCGCGGGGTCCTCAGCGCAGGCGCACGGTCGCGATCTCCCAGGCGCCGAGCGGTAGTCGAA
>JANMRJ010000965.1:0-2987 GCA_031370985.1 Acidimicrobiales bacterium | reverse complement strand
GCGCCCATAATCCCGGTCAGCCGAACCGACGCGGGCGCCCACAGCGCCGGCTTGGAGGGAGCCCTCCGGTAGGCCTACTTGAACCGTACCCCCGGCCGAACGCTGTGCAAGTGCGGACTCCTCAGGTAGGGAATCGGGGAGCGTCGGGCATCACCCTTCGGTGTCGAGGATCAGGACGTCCAAAGCGCGTCGTAGTGCTCAACGAGTTCGTTGCGGACCTTGCCGTGCTCGTCGTCGAGCTCGTCGAGGCAGCTGGCAAGTGCGTCGCGTTCGAACTCGTGCTCGACGGCTCGTGCGACGAAACCGCTCAGGCCCCGGTCGCCGACGTGCACCTCGACGCGAGCGACGAGTTCCTCCTCCACGCTGACGGACCACTTGCGGACAACCATGTCCCTATCCTACCAAAGTAGGAATCGAGCGAGAAGGGCTCGTCGGGCATCACCATCAGCGCTGGTAGCTGGCGTCAGGTGCTGCTCGAACCTGCCATACCGGGGCGGGCCACGCGGAATCGGGGGGGGGTAGCATCCCCACCAAGTCGCCGGTCTGGGCGACCGTGCCGAAACACCTCGGGCACGGGGCACCTCGGCCGGGTTCGCACGCGATCCAGTCGGTTCCGCTATCGGTGCCGGCGAACCCTGGCGGGACAGCCAGGCGATCCCTGGCTGGCTACGCAGGTCGCGACAGTGGCACCCTGGACTCGCCAGCGTCGCTTGCCTCCGCGGCCATCGCCCGACGGGTGAGCTCGAACACGAGCTCCCAGTCAGGGGCGACATCGCTTTCGTAAGCACGTTCGACGGCGTCCGCGAGCTTGCCGGTGTCGAGGCCGACGTACCGGCCCGGTCGACTCTTCGGTGCTGTCGGCACGTCCCCACGCTACCGCGGCCATGGTCCCACGGTGTGGGACGGTCGGCACAGAATGAGATGTCATGGCGATCGTCGTACGTCTTGGGCCCTTGCCGGTGGGGCGCCGCCGCACGTCACGCGTCGTCGAGCTTGAGCGCATCTTCGCTACGGAGGTCGAGGTCATCGACGTGATCGATGTCGCACGGTTGGCCCGTGCCGTCGCCGGTCGTGACGTTGCGGCCGTCGCCCTCGATGCCCCGCGCCCAGAGGATCTCGCCGCCGCCATCATTGCTGTCGGCCAGCGGCCGGTACTGCGGCCACTCTGGCGCCAGGAGCGCAACAGTCGAGGGGAGGTCGACGAGCTGTTCGACGGCTACGGCCTTCTCACGAACTACGGCGTTGAACGCCTGGCCGATGGGCAGCTTCACGCTCCTTGAAAGGGACGAGGCGGCCTCCCGGACGTGCCCACGGCTTTGGCTCGGCGCCTCGGCCGGGCCGTACCGCTTCGCGCCGGCATCCTGCGACGCCGTCTCGCCACGATGGCTCACAACCGAAAAAAAGATGGCCGTCCGCGTCATGATCTGCTCCGTGCCCCGTCTTACTAGTCGGTTGGCGTGTCTCGGTTCGTGCTGGGGGGTGTTCCGTTGGGGTGGTTGGCCCGAAGGGAACACCTGCCGGACCGAGAGACTCCAACCGCACTTAGGAGGGGTGGGAACGGGCGACCGGAGGGGCTGGGGAGCCTCCGCTGACGCCCGCTCCCATCGCTTTCACTAGCACATCTTCCGGGGTGAAAGCACATCGGACAGGCCCGTACCCCGTCGTTCGCGCGTCGCCCTTCGTCTCGAGCGATCATCCGATGCGGCCGAACCGCAAGCACCGGGTATCGTGCCGATGGCAAGCGACCACAATGGGGCGACGGCAATGACCTTTCCTGACAAGGCGATTTCACACGGGGCGCTCTCCGACGAAGCGCTGGTTGTCGCCGCTGCTGAAGGTGATGCGTCCGGGTTCGAGGAGTTGTACCGGAGGCACAACGTCGCCGCGATGCGCGTCGCCGATCAGGTAGTGAGAAGCCGAGATGACGCCGGGGAGGCGGCGTCGGAGGCCTTCACCAGGGTCTTCTCCGTCGTTTCATCAGGGGGTCTGCGGGACCGATCGTCCTTCCGGTCGTACTTGCTCACGACCTCCCGCCGCATCGCCATCGACAAAGTGCACCAACGCGATCGGGTTCACTCGACCGACCAGATCGAGTCGTTTGACAGTGTTAGCGCGGGGCGAGAGCCCGCCGATGAATGTGTCAGGTCGGAGGATGAACGCCTGGTCATCGAGGCCTTCAAGCATCTGCCTCGGCGATCGCAATCGGTGCTCTGGCTGGTCGACGTGGAGCGGGTGCCGGCGCAGGAGGCGGCCGAGGCACTGGGGCTCACTCCGAACAACGTGACGCAGATCGCGGTGCGGGCCCGACGTCGGCTCCGGCACAGTTATGTCCGCGCCCACCTCGCTGCATCCGTCGATGTCCGATGCCGCTTCACCGTCGAGCACATTGGGTCCTACCTCGATGGTGGCCTGCGCCCAGCCTCGGTGGACAAGGTCGACGCACACTTGAGCGAGTGCGAGATTTGCCGGAACCGGTTGGACCAGCTTGGGGATGCAGGCGTCACAATCCGGCATGCCGTTCTTCCCGTCCTGCTCCTTCGCCGGCTGACTGGGATCTCTCGTCGACTCGGAGCACGGTGGGCGCCGGCCGGCGTCCCATCCTCGGGCGACCCCTCCTTGGAAGCAGTCGCTTCGAACTCGGGTTCGATGGGCGCCAATCTGGCCGCCGTATTCTCAAGTCCGATCGTTGACATCGTCCAAGGCATCCGAGACTCACCCGCTGTGCATCGTGCGGTCGCCGCAGTCGTCACCGGAATCTTCGCAGCCGGTGTCTCGTCAATGGCGGTGAAGTCGGACGGACACCTCCCAGGACCAGTGCCTGCCGCGGCCGAAGCGGCCGCGACCGAGGCGGCCGTGCCTGCGGTCCAGGCCACTTCATACCCAGCGGATCAGCCAAACGTCGGCGCCGGCCACCGCCCCCAGACGAATGGGCCGAGCGTAGAGCTCCAGGTGCCGGCCGCTCCTCCCGTCAATGCGCTGGGCGCGCC
>JANMRJ010000927.1:0-1316 GCA_031370985.1 Acidimicrobiales bacterium | reverse complement strand
CCAGAACGGCGTGGTCCACGTCAATGTCAAGGTCGAAGGACTGACGACTGGCCTCCACGGTATCCACATCCACACGACCGGTTCCTGCACTCCGACGTTCCTGGCAGCCGGTGGCCACTCCAACCCGGCGCCGGCGCACGAGCACGGCCTGGAGAACCCCGCTGGCCCGCACGCGGGCGACCTGCCGAACCTCGTCGTCAATCTCGAGGGCGACGGCAGGTTGAACGCCAAGACGGACCGTGTGACGCTCGCCGAGCTGTTCGCAGGCGACGGCAGTGCGTTCATCATCCATGCCAATAAGGACGACCAGGTCACGAACACCGGCAGCGCCGGCCCCGGCAACAGCGGCGCGCGGATCGCCTGTGCGGTCGTCTTTCCCGGCTGACGACGGCGTATCGTTCGAGTCCGAAGGTGGTGTCCGCGTGACCCAGGGATTGCCCGAGTTCGGTCGCTTCGCGGAGCCGTCGCTGTACATCCTCGTGTCGCTCAGCGACGGTCCGAAGCATGGTTACGCGATCATGTCCGATGTCGAGGCGATCTCAGGCTCGCCCATGGGACCTGGGACGTTGTACGGGGCACTGGCTCGCCTCGAGCAGCGCGGCATGATCGAAGCCCTCGAGCCCGAGGAGCGACGTCGCCCATATCGGCTGACGGCCCTGGGCGCGACGACGCTGAAGGCTCAGCTCGACGGACTCGCCGGGTTCGCCAGGACCGGGCTCGAGCGACTCAGGGAAGCGGCGCGGTGACCCGCCTCGTCTCCCTCTATCCACGCACCTGGCGGGACCGCTACGAGGACGAGTTCCTGGCGCTCCTGTCGGAGCGTCCGCCCGATCCGCTCGATCGCCTCGACATCGTCCGGGGCGCGTTCGACGCCCGGCTCCACCCGCAGGTCCAGGGATTCGCGAGCGGCGCGGCGCCGCCACTGCCCGGGAGCCCGTGGCCGGTCCGGGTCGGCTGGCTGACGCTGCTCGGCGGATTCCTTTGGGCCGTGGGCCTGTTCGTGGCCGTCAACGGCCCGATCGTCGTCGACGAGTGGGGCACCTACCGCGACGGCGGGGCGGCCATGCCCGTCTGGTTCATCGCCTTGATCCTGCTCGGGGCCGGGATGATCACGGTCACCCTCTGATTGCCGGTATCGGCACGTGCCGCGTGGGCCGCGGCCTACGTGAGCTCCCTGGTCGGGCTTCTTTGGGCACTCGCCCCGTGGTTGCTCTACGCCGGCATCGTCGCGATCGCCGGGCTGCTCGTCGTTGCGGTCTCAGCGTGGCGTGCCGGACGTTGGTCCGGCCTCGAGCTCGGGATCCTCGCCAGCGGAG
>JANMRJ010000101.1:0-3949 GCA_031370985.1 Acidimicrobiales bacterium | reverse complement strand
CCACCGGCGTGCGCGCCAATAGTCGTACCGTTGTTACCTCATGATATGACACCTCGAAAGCGGCGCCTCACGGTGACAGTCGATCCGGAACTGGTGGCGGCGGGGAGTCGGGCGGTCGCCACGGGCAACGCTGACTCCCTGAGCAGCTGGGCTCCCTGAGCAGCTGGGTCAGCGCAGCCCTCGCTGAACAGGTTCGACGGGATCAAAGACTCGAGGATCTCCGTGCCGCGATCGCCGACTACGAGGCCGAGTTCGGTGAGATCACTGCAGAGGAGATGGTCGCTCAACGGCGCAAGGATCGGGACGAGGCCGTTGTCCTGCGCGGCCGTCGCTCGACTCCAGCCCGCACGGCGCGCCCTGCCAAGAAGAAGTCTGCGTGACGCTGGTACTCGACAGCGCGGCCCTCATCGCGCTACACCGGAACGAGCGGCCTATGTGGGCGCGCCTCAAGGCGGCGCAGATCGCCGGCGAGCCCCCCGTCACTCACGCCGGCGTGCTCGGTCAGGTCTGGCGGGGAGGTCCACGCCAAGCCCGCATGGCGCGAGCCCTCGAAGGCATCGACGTGCGGCCGCTCGACAAGGCGCTCGGCCGTGCGGCAGGTGAGCTGCTGGCTGCGGCCGGCCTGTCCGACGTGATCGACGCTGCGGTGGTGCTGCTCTTGGCCGACGGAGACGAGATCGTCACCTCGGATCTCGACGACTTCGAGCTGCTGGCCGCCACGACCGGACGGCACGTGGAACTGGTTCGCCCGTAACGACCCGACTCGTTTGCCTCGGCCACGGCGGCAGGGTCGCCGTCGTCGATCGCACCCACGACGGATTGGCGTCCCGGCCCCGGAGCCGTCGGGGAAGCGGTCGCCCGGCAGGCTTTCGGAGCACGCGGATGGGGGTCGATTCCCGGGGCGGCGCGACCGTCGACATGGCCTCGAACCAGGTGTCGGCGCCTGGGAACCACCCCGGAGCGACCGGTGAGTTCGTGATGAAGCGCCGCCCACGGCAGGATGGGCGGGTGGAACCAGATATCACCGACGCCGTGGATCTCTTACGCCAGGAATGGAACGTCGCCTTCGAGGTGGAGGACCGTTCGATCCGGCTGATGGAGCCCGTGGCCGGCGAGCCGGGATCGGCGGTTCTCCGCGTGCTCGGCACGACCCAGGCCGCGTCGCCGATCGGGGCCGCGTCCCATGCGCCGGGCAAGCTCGCCGTCGGCGTGTGGAAGTCCCCCGACCTGTTCCTCGCCCGGTGGACGAACGGGAAGCGATGGGTGGTCGGCTACCGCCTGCCGGGCGGGACCAAGCCCAACGACTACGTCCGCATTGAGGGTCGCATCCCCACCCGCCTGGAGACGGACAACTGGTACGGGGCCGTGCCGGCCGAGGTGGAGGAGGCGTTTCTCGACACCGGACTGCTCCTCGACGACCCGCCGTTCCCCGTGCCTCCGGCGCCGCCATCGCTGCCGGGGCCGACGCCCCGGTTGTCCACCAGGGGGGCGGCAGGCGCGCCACGCGCACCGCGAGTCTCCAAGCCCCGTGCTGCGCCGGCCCCGAAGCCCGCGCCGGCGCCGACCACCCGGGTGTGCGCCTCATGTGGCATGCGCAAGTCACTGAGCCAGTTCGTCGCCGGCTCCGACCTCTGCGTGGACTGCCGCTGATGCTGCCACCCAGAATGAAGGGCCACCCATAATGCTGGACCACCTGTCCATCCAGTGCGCCGATGTCGCCACCGCCGCCGCCTTCTACGACGCCGTCCTGCCCTCCCTCGGCGGCCGGCGCATCATGGACTTCGGCGCAGTCATCGGCTTCGGTGTCCCGCCCATGCCGGACTTCTGGCTCGGCCCCCGCGCCACCGGCGAGGGCTTCCGTGAGGTCCACATCGCCTTCCGGGCGCCGGACCGGGCCGCGGTACGGGCCTTCTTCGACGCCGCGGTCGCCGCCGGCGGCGAGGTGCTGCACCCGCCGGCGGTCCGCGCCGAGTATCACGCTTCCTATTACGGCGCCTTCGTCCGAGACCCGGACGGCAACAACGTGGAAGCGGTCTGCCACTCCCCGGAGTAAGGGCCCGGAACAAAACGGGCCTGACTGCGGTTGAACAATTGTTCGGATCGCCACAGATGACGGAGCACTGCACATGCCCACGAGAGGGAAGTCGAGGAGCGTTCGTGAGGGCGGGCCCGACGCCGACCTGTTCCGCATGTACCTCCAGGAGATCGGCGGGCACGACCTGCTGACCCGTGAGGACGAACAGCGCATGGGCAAGGTGATCGAGACCGGGCGGCAGGCGGCACGTACCCTCACCGCCCCTCGCCCGACGGCGATCCCCGAGCACACCCTCAGCGCCCTCCGGGCCGATGTCGACGCCGGCCGGCGAGCGGAGACCGCGTTCGTCGAGGCCAACCTACGGCTCGTGGTGTCGATCGCCAAGCGCTACCAGTCATCCGGCCTCCCCCTCCTCGACCTCGTACAAGAGGGGAACATGGGCCTGATACACGCCCTGGAGAAGTTCGACTTCGGCCGGGGCTTCAAGTTCTCGACCTACGCGACCTGGTGGATCCGCCAGGCCATCACCCGGGCCGTGGCCAACACCGCCCGGACCATCCGGCTACCCGTCCACGCTGGCGAGATCGTCACCCGGGTACAGAAGGCCAGGGCCCGTCTCGAGTCCGAGCTGGGCCGCACGCCCAGGGTCGAGGAGCTGGCCCAGGCGTGCGACCTGGCGTGCGACAAGGTGGTCGAGGCGCTGCGCCTGGCGCCCCATCCCGCGTCGATCTTCGAGCCCATCAGCGCCGATGGCGACATGACCCTCGCCGATGTCGTCCAGGACCCCGATGCGGTGCCGGCGATCGACCGGATCATCGCCGATGCCCTGCCCGCCCACATCGCCCGGCTGCTGAACACCCTGGCCACCGACGAGCGGAAAGTCGTCAGCCTGCGCTACGGGTTCGACCGCGGCCAGCCCCGGACCCTGGCCGAGGTGGGACAGGCGTGCGGACTGAGCGCCGAGGGCGTGCGCCAGGTCGAGCGGCGGGCACTCGCCAAGCTCCGGCTACGGACATCGTCCCGGGCGTTCGCCGACCTGGCTGCCGGGTAGGGCACGGTCGAACAGCCCGCCCGCGGGACTCGCGATTCGGGAGCAGCTACTTCATACCGGGCGGGGAGAGGGAGCACGAGCGACCGAACCTCGCTGCGGGCGCGGCCGCCACCGAAGGATTCCTCCTGGGGGGAAGACGTACGCGGCATCGCATAATGCCTCGGGGCAGCGTTGGGGTGGGACGAGCCCAAGGTGGGCGAGCGCCCGGAGCGCCCAGGTCCGGCCGGGCGGCGAGGGGGACCCGGCGACGGTCGTATTGAGGCGCCAAGCGATGGACGCCATGCCGAGCGCGTGTGCGAGCAGCGCTTGCGTGCTTGACCGCTGGAGCTCGATGAGGTCGGCTTGGAACTCCTCGAGGTAGCGATCGGCCGTGGCCACCGGGAGCCGGCGAACGCTCATGAGGATGACCGCGTGAGCGCATGTCACCGCGAACTGATCGCCGCCAACGCTCACGTCGGGGCCAGACCCCCGCTGAACCCGGGGCGAGCCGCCGCTCGCCCGGCACCTGCCCGGCGGAGGGCGCTCAGGTGTGCGTCGAAGGCCGCTTCGGCCTCCCTGCGACCGAGCGCGGTGAGGTGGTAGAGGCGCCGCCGCGGCCGGCCTTCAACCGCAGGGTCGATGTCCTCCCAACGGCTGGTGAGCCACTCGTGCTCCTCAAAACGAGCGAGGACGAGATACACGGTGCCACTGTTCAACTCAGCTTCGGCCGCCAGTTGGAGGCCGTACCATTCCGCGTCGGGATCTGAGAGCAGAGCGCCGACCAGGCACAAGGCCTGCGTCGTCAACTTGGAAGCCTTTGCCATCTTGAGCACTAGGGTAGCAAAGCCATGGAGGAACGGCGGACTGGTACCAGTTCGCGTGGG
>JANMRJ010000903.1:0-1919 GCA_031370985.1 Acidimicrobiales bacterium | reverse complement strand
GTCCGCTGTACGGCGCTCGGATCTGGGTGGAGGCGCTGACCCTGCCGGCATCGCCGTCGGAGCGCGCGACAGCCGAGCTGCGTCGACTCCAGGAGCGCCTGGCGGAGGCGGTAGCCGCGACTGCTTCGGGTGACATGAACGCTGCCATTGCCGCCCTTGCGGCCTATAACGCCATCGTCAACGAGGCGACGGCGGGGGCGAATGACGACGCAGCGGCCAACGCGACTCTGAACGCGGGAGTCCGTCGCAACATCGAGGTCCTGACGATTCTTGCCGGGCGGGTACCTCAACAGGCTCGGGATGCGATCGAGCGTGCCATCGAGCGGAGCAGCTCGGCGGTCGATGGGTTGCGTGGCAAGCCCGGCGTGAACGGATCGCCGACGGACAACCCCGGCAATACGCCCGGGCCTGCCGCGACGAATCGACAGGAGCGCAGCGCGAACCCGAATAAGCCGACTCCGGCTCCGGCGGCGGCCACCCCAACGTCCAAGCAAGACACAACGCCCAAACCGCACCCGACGCCCAAGCCGCACCCGACGCCGAAACCGCACGTGACACCCGTCCCGAACGCGGTCACACCGACGCCACGCCCCACACCCAAGGCCGGCGGCAAGCCGGCGAGCCCACCCGGCGGCGGTCAGGGCGGCTGAACCGGATCTCGGAGCGCTACGCTTCAAGGCATGCTCCAGGAGACGAGTCGCTCGGCGATCAGCCTCGACGTGGTCGGGGCGGGACCCGCCTTCACCAATCGCCTCGGTGCGACGGGTGCTGCCTACCTTGTTCGTTCTGAGCAGACCGCGATCCTGCTCGATCTTGGGCAGGGTTCCTTTCCCAGGCTGGCTGGCCTGATCGACCCCGGCTCCCTCGACGCCGTCGTCATCAGCCATCTCCATCCGGACCATTTCATCGACCTGGTCGCCCTTCGCCACTACCTGCGCTGGGGTCCGGCGCACCCCCGTCGGGTGCGTGTGCTCGGCCCAGCGGGCCTTGGCGGGCGGATCGACGCGCTGCACGCCGAGCCCGGGTTCAGTGCAGCCGCGCTCGACATCGAGGCGCTCCAGCAGGGCGCGAGGGCGATCGGCTCACTCGAACTGCAGTCCGGCCTCGTGACCCACTCAGGAGAGAGTTACGGGTTCCGCGTCGCGGCCCGCGCTGGACCGGGCCTCGTGTACAGCGGCGACTGCGGTCGCGCCAGCGACCTCGAAGCCCTCATTCGGCCGGGCGACGACCTGCTCTGCGAGGTCTCGTTCGGGCCTGGCCCCGTGCCGCCGGATGTCGCCCATCTCGATGGGCCGGCGGTGGGAGGGCTCGCCCGCACAACCGGGGCTGCCAGGGTGCTCCTGACGCACCTGCTAATGGGATTCGACCCAGACGAGACGATCGCCTCCGTCCAGGGCATCTTCGGCGGCCCGGTTGAGCTCGTCGAGCCGGGAGATCGCTTCACGATCGGGAATTGACAGTCCCGGTACCGCACACGAAACGACCGGACCCAGCTGGGGGTCCGGTCCTTCGGCGTTTCGTCTCGGGTTCGAGCGCCCAGTGGCGCCCGGCTGAGGGCTAGCGGTCGTCGCGCTTGACGACGGTCCTTGCCGGGGTCAGCAGGAGGGTCGCCGCGAGGAGACCGGCCATGGCCAGCAGGATCAGCCGCCAGCTGTCGTGGGACGGAGCGGCGGGCGTGCTGGACAGCGTGTCGGTCGCGGGCAGGACGCCACCGTTCGGTGTCCCGGTCACTCCAGCGACTGCACCGGCCGGTGTCGGCGTCGGCGTGGGGGTCGGCGTCGGCGTCGGCGTGGGGGTCGGGGTCGGCGTGGGGGTCGGCGTCGGGGTCGGAGTTGGCGTTGGGGTCGGTGTTGGCGTTGGGGGCGGCGTCGGCTGCACGATCGTCGGGGGTGTCGGGGTCGGCGTCGGCGTGGGTGTCG
>JANMRJ010000803.1:0-3018 GCA_031370985.1 Acidimicrobiales bacterium | reverse complement strand
ATGCGCTTCGAACGGATCACCGTCGAGCCGGACAAGATGGGCGGCGTTGCCTGCATCCGCGGGCTGCGCATCCCCGTGGCCACCGTGGTGGGCATGCTGGCGGAGGGCATGACCGCCGAGGAGATCCTCGCCGACTACCCCGACCTCGAGGTCGGCGACATCAGAGAAGCGTTGGAGTACGCCGCTGAGGCTCTGCGAGAGCGTGAGCTCCCCCTCCGACGCGGCGCTTGAGGCTCCTTCTTGACGAAGGCCTCTCCCCGCGGGTCCTCGATCTGCTGAGTGCCGCCGGTCACGACGTGGTCCATGTGCGAGACATTGGCCTTCAGAGCAAACCCGATCCCGTCGTGCTGGCGGCCGCCCAGAAGCAGAGCCGGGTTCTGGTCACCCTCGACACGGACTTCGGTGCTCTCTTGGCGCTATCAGGGGCCAAGCAGCCGAGCGTGATCCTGTTTCGGGGCGAGGTGACCCGCCGGCCGGAGGGCCAGGCGATGCTCCTGCTGGCCAACCTCGACCAGATCACGACCGATCTGAATACGGGGGCCGCCATCGTTCTTGGTAACGATCGAGTCCGAGTACGGCGCCTCCCGATTGAGCACCAGCGAGGGCCATCGGACGGCTGATTCCGCCACGTCGAGGTCAAGGCGAGGTTACTGAGATACGTAATTACGGACTTGCTGAGCGGTGTCCTGGTCTTGAAGTCGTTGAACGAGTGCTCGAAGTACATCGGCGTGGCTCATGCGGGCGCCGTGGGCGAAATCTCGCAGAGCGTCGTAATCACGCGGTTCAAGGTCGACAGTGACCCGAACAGGCTTCACCCTCACTCCCCCGCTGATGCTGCGACCCTTCGCTGGCTGCTCGACAGGACTCCCTCGTCGGATGCGCTCGGCCGCGGTCGGCTTCGATGGGCTCATCGGCGGGTTTTCTGCATGAGCCGGGTCACTTCGTCACAAACACCGCCATAGGCGTCTAGCTCGGAGGGAGTAGTTCCCTCTGCGCCGGCGATGGCTTCTCGGAGGGGAATCTCGGTTGCGAGAACCCGCAGCATGCCGGCCTCCTCCAAGGCGGCCCGCACGTCGCGACGAGAGGTCGTGTTAGCCCGTGTCTTGGTTAAGAGTGCGAAGCCTCGAAGGTCGGTCTTCACGACCCGGCAGGCCTCGATGAGTTCCACCGTGGTTCCGTAACGGACGAGGTCCACCGAGCCGGTTGTGAGTGGAACGATGGCAACGTCCACGATGGACAAGGCCGCCGACGTGATCCCCGGATGCCCTGGAGGAGTGTCGATGACGACATGGTCGTATCGCTCGGCGAGGTCTCGGCCCTGGCGTGCCACCGCCGATGACGGGACAGAAACCGTAGAGAACGGCAGGTCGGGGGCATTTTCTGCCCACATGGTGGCGGAGCCCTGAGGGTCCGTGTCGATCAGGATCACCGAACCGGACCGAGCGAGCGCGCACGCAAGGTAGACGGCGCTGGTGGTCTTGCCCGTTCCCCCTTTGAGATTGGCGATGGCGACCCGCATCTCGACAGCGTACCTACGCCGTTACTGAATTACGGTGATGCTGATCAGCCGGCAGGTTCCCCCTCTGGGATCGGGCTCTACAGCCCCAGCCGCCGGGCCGAGGTGTGGCGGAACAGGTCGGCCTCCCGCACGTAGCCCGAGATCGACTCGGCCGAGCGGTGATGGGTCTGGCTCATCACCTCCAGGTCGGTGGCGTCGTTGCGCTTGGCCTGGGTGACGTGGCCAGCCCGCAGGCTGTGGCCAGCGAAGAAGGTGGGGTCCAGCCCGGCGGCAAGGGCGGCGCGTTTCACCACGGCGGCCACGCCCTGGCCCGACAGCCGGCCATCTCCGAGACGGCCGTGGCGGTCGACGGGGCGGAATACCGGGCCGGTAGCGAGAGCCGTCCGGGCCGTCCACGCCCGGACGGCGGTCACCGGGCAGGTGGAGGGGACCGAGCCGTAGACGAGCACCTTGCGCCGGCCACGGGCCTCCTGGTCGACCTTGGAGCGCCTGACGTTGATGGCCATGCCCTCGGGGCGGTCCTCGAGGTCGTCGACATCGAGGGCGGCCAGCTCCGAGCGGCGGAAGGCGCCCATGTAGCCCACCAGCAGCAGCGCCCGGTCCCGTACGCCGGCCAGGGAGTCGGGGTCACAGGTGGCCACCAGGGCGAGGACGTCGTCGGTGAGCAGGGGCGACTTCTGGGTGGGGGCCATGCCCTTGGTCCGGCGGATGCCGGCCAGGACCAGGCGGACGCTCTCCACCTCGGTGGGGGAGAGGTACCCGGCCCGGCGGTGGCCCTTGGCGATGCCCACGGCCCGGCGCACCACGGTGGAGGCCTTGTGGTCCCGGGCGAAGTCGGTGAGGTAGAGGGCGACGACCTCGCCATCGGCGGGGAGGGACTCGAACCCATGACCGGCGCACCAGGACACGAACGCCCGCCAGTCGGTGGCGTAGTTGCGCCGGGTGCCCTCGGCCTCGGCGGCAGCCAGGAAGCCACGAGCCTCGGCCACCAGCTCATCCAGCGTCGCCGGCGGCAGGGGAGTGGCTGGCTGCAGGTCGAGGCTCACGGTCTCAGCATTCCAGGCGCCTGCGACAGGAGTTCGGCTCAAAACGAACACCCGTACGACCACAGGAGCCACGAGGAGGCCCGATCTCGTCCTCGGCGGTACCAAGGGGGCCGGCGAACCCAGGTCCGGAAGCACGGTCCGACCTGGCCACCACCGGCGAGAGCAGTCAAGGGACGGCCCGCAGGGCCGAGCGAGGACCGCAGCGCCAGCGCAGGACCGCAGCGGCCCTTGACGGCTCGGGCATCGGCGCTACCCCACCATGGAGATCGGCCAGCCTCTGAGGCTGGCCGTACCCGCCGTCGTCAGGCCCCGGTCCTCCGTGTCGTCGCGCCAAGATCGACCGAGCAGGGCGAGGCCCGGCGCGCCGGGAACGCCTCGGCCTACCGTGGCCCAATGGACGGGGTCTACCGAGACGAACCGGCGACGCCCGAGCAGCTGGCCGCCGCCCTGGCC
>JANMRJ010000754.1:0-2899 GCA_031370985.1 Acidimicrobiales bacterium | reverse complement strand
ATTTCCACGACCTTCGACACGTGGCCAACACCCTCGCCGCCGCGTCGGGGGCGAGCATGTGCGAACTCATGCACCGGATGGGCCACGTCTCCCCCGAGGCCACTCTGCGCTACCAGCACGCGACCAAGGACCGCGACGTTGTCATCGCCAACGCGCTGGGCGAGTTGATCGCCAGGCGCTGGCCACCGTGACGCCGCTCCGGTCGACCGCGACGGACGGCTGATGGCCTGACGCTGGCCACAAGCCCGGACACAACCAGGGTCAAGAGAGAAGACAAGTTACAAAAGTGTTACTCACATCGGTGCTGGTAGGCCGCATTTTGTTATGGACAGATCACCGGACACAGTACCCTCCAGCATGTGGAGCACCCCTGGATCAGCTTCGAAGCTGACCTCACTCGGATGGGGGCCACGTTCTGGATGCTCCTTGGCGAGGCTCGGTCAAAGTGTGACCACCTGTGCCGCGTACCGCTCCCGAAGGTCTACGCGGATCAACTCCACACGATCAGCCTCGCCAAGGGTGCCCATGCAACCACCGCCATCGAGGGCAACACGCTCTCAGAGGAGACGGTGCGAGCGATCGTGGAGCACGACCCGGTCGCTGGGGCACCCGCGTACCAGATCCGCGAAGTCCAGAACGTGATCGAGGCATACAACTGGGTGGTCAAGGAAATCAGCGATGGACGGCCTCCGGTACTCAGCCCGGAACTCATCGCATCCTTCAACGCGATGGTGCTCGACGGGCTCGACGGTTTGGGAGATCATGTCGTTCCCGGTGAACTCCGTACCAGCTCGGTCGTGGTCGGCCCCTACCGAGCGCCCGATCCCGAGGGGTGCGGTGAACTCCTGGCCCGGATGTGTGACTGGCTCGACGGCCCGGGTTTCAGCGGGGAAGGCCAGATGCGGTTGCCGACCGCCATCATCCGGGCCTCGCTCGCGCACCTTTACCTGGCCTGGATTCATCCGTTCGGGGATGGAAACGGCCGGACCGCGAGACTTTGCGAGTACCTCGTGTTGGTGACCTCAGGTGTACCAACCACGGCCGCCCACCTGATCTCCAACCACTGCAACCAGACGCGCGACCAGTACTACCGAGAGCTTCGCTACGCGAGTGAGTCAGGTGGCGACGTCGCTAGGTTCCTCGGGTACTGCGCAGAAGGGTTCGTCTCCGGCCTCGGCGAGCAGTTGCAGTTTGTCTATGACCGCCAGTTCAAGCTCGCCTGGCACGAGCACGTGTTGGAACAGGTGACCGGCCGGGACGTGGAGATGCGTCAGCGGCGAAGCCTCATCGCCAACACGCTGCTCGGCCGCGGAGTCGTCTCCAAGCGAGCGCTCCCGTTGCTGAGCCCAGAGCTGGCACGTGCGTACTCCGCCTGCGGGCCGAAAACCCTCACGAGAGACCTCAATGAGCTCGTCACCCTCGACCTCCTCATAGAACGCGAGGGGGGTTACGAAGCACGAGACCAAGTCCTGCTGAACCTGTTACCTCTTGTCGTGCCCGAGGCTGCTGGTGGTCACCAGACTCCCGACGGGTCAGCCCTCAACGAGCGTTGATGATGCTCCCACACCGACCTGTTGTGGCCCGTTTGTGGCCCACCGCCGGATCGGCGCCAACCCAAGGGCCGCCCACGAGCCCGGAAACAACCCCTGACTTGCACCTTTACAGAGAGCGGGCGACGAGAATCGAACTCGCGTTCTCAGCTTGGGAAGCTCGCCGGAGCCCATTTCGTGACCTGCTGAAATCCAATTGCGGCGCTCCTCGCCAACGCCTCAGATCCCTCACGGGTGCGAGTCGGTGCTGTGGATGTGCCGTGGTGGTTGCGGGCACGCCCCGGTTCTGGTCAGTCGTTCGGATCACGGCCGTTGACCCAGACGGCCAGGTCCACTTCGTGCAGCTCGAAGAGAACGACCCCGTCGCCCTCACGGCGCTCGGCACGGTTGTCTGACCAACGGGCATGCAGATGGTGGAGGCGACGCGGGCGCTGAGCCCGGCTCCATCCCTACTCAAGGCCCAATTCAGGTGATCGCCCACTCCCTTGGAGCGGCTCGTCAAGCTGAAGCTTCACCACCATCGTGTCCAACGACTCCGGGCTGAAGTTTGGTGAGCCGAAGTTCTCGTACACGGTGATCACGACAATGGCGCTGGCATCCAACTGATCCCTCCTGACAAGGTGGAGGGGCCGAATACCCGATCGGCCCAATACTAGTTTGGCTCCACCCTCCTACTCTTCGATTGTTTGACAGTTCTGGAGAGCGGCCTCAATGTCGGCGACATCAAGTTGCCATTCGAGCATCCTGTCAAGTGCGTGCTCAACTGAAGCGCAATGTTGGAGACATGCCGCACGCGCCCTTGTCACTCAGATCACAGCGAGATGCTAGCGCGTCCGCGAGCGTTCTCGCGAGAGCGTGACCGGCGAGCGGCACCCGGCCCCGACCGGGCCCCGACCGGGTCGCAGTGATCCTGGAGTGCGGCATTGCCGTGCCGAGTGGAGCAGCTGATCGGGGTTGCGTGCGATGCCGACGGTCTTGCTGCAACCGAGCTGGGCGTACTTGGAGCGCCGGACGACCCACCCGTCTTGATCCCCTCGAGGGTTCCATCGGGGGTAACGCACCGCACCGCGTGGCGCGTTCGGGCGGCCACCTGGGGGACTGAGCACCAGCCGTCAGCGGCGGCGGTGGTGCTCTGGTGGTGCTCGTCAACCACGGTGTCGGCGATGCGCTCCCCCGCGTTGCCATCCACAGAGCCGGGCGACGGGGCGGTATTCCTTATCGGAGGATTCCGCTCGCTTCGGCAACGATGCGCCCCCATTGCGCCAGACGCTGGCCAACGTCAACACGGTCCCCGACTGGCCGAGAGTGGCCCAATCGGCCATGGACCTGTGGCAACGCGGCGATGAGAC